>CAMFKD010000004.1 GCA_945957095.1 uncultured Chlamydiae bacterium | reverse complement strand
GTCCATAAATGTGTATTACGTTCATGCTGTTCATGTCTTGTTGCCCATACAAAAAAGCCGCATGGGAAGAGAACTTCCCATGCGGCTTTACCGCGTAAAATGTGAGCAACGGACTAACTAGGCTGCAGGTGCAGCAGCGCGTTCCGTTAGCTTAGCGCTTGATACAGGGTTCACCTTGTGTTGCTGAGCGAAAGCAGTCCGTAGGCCCTCGAATGCTTTTTTGTCTAACACGATGTTGTTTTGAACGTTAACTGTGGTGCGGCGGAAGAACAAGAAATAGATGAGGAACAATGGCGTGCCAATATACAAAGTCGTTGTGACACCATTCTGAACCTTTTCAGGAAGCCTATTCCATACGGGTTCGACCACATATTCCATCACCGGACGGGTCACGGTACTAATAGCATTCGATACAGTTTGGAGTGTATCTCTTACAGCGGCATATTTGCTGTAGCCAGGCACCCACTCCTTAGCGAGGTTGTCAACGCCATCGAACCAAGAAGCGCTTTGATCAGCAACATCTGATTGAGTCAAATCAACCACAGTAGGTGGAACGGGTGTTGTTGAAGCTGGTATTGCTATCGTATTAACCTGAGGTGCTGACAATTCGGAGCGCTCTAGGAATGTCACTTTTCTAAAAATCTGACGAGTACGTTCCCATTCCTGTTTGTTCGGTGAGGAGGTATCTGTAACGTTTTCAGGCTCCAGATAAGTTGTCAGTGTTGAGCCATCTTCGTATGTCACTGATTCTAGAAATTTGGATTCGGGGTGCATGTGACGATAACTAGGTTTGCCTACGAAATTTTTCTCATCAACGATATGCGTGATATCCGCAGTCGCTGTGGTCCACAAATCGTATGTATAATCGGCGGAGTATAAGTAGTTCGAAGCACTGATATAAGTCATGATTTTGCCTCTAATAACGGTTTATCTTTGTAATTTAAATACTTGTATCGAAGCACAACTATATCGTTTTTTATCTTTTTTGGCCACAGAAAAGTTGTTGTTGATGATCTTCTTAACATTTGGCTTCGACCATTTCATAATCATACCCCTTGATAACAGATTGTCTCTTTTTTGGGAAATTTCATGAAGATCACAAAAAGGCGAGGTCATTTCGCAGGAGGCGCTGTTCCTGCAGATGATGGCGTAGTCCTATTCCAGCAACGATGATGGTGATGCAGACAAGGTAAAGAGTCCAGACGGGAGGCGCTTGTAGGCGGATGACAAAATCCCAGGATGTGGGGACATTGAAGGTAAGGTTGAGAAGAGCTTGAGTAAAATAGCTATTAACGTGATGGAGCATTTCTCCTAATGGTGGTACCAATACGTGGAAGGTAGTTGCTAGAAGCAGCAAGATGATGGTTAAGCTAATTAAAAATGGAAAGAAGATATTGAATAAGAGGCTGAACAGTGGGAATTGTTCGAACGTGTAGAGGCAGAGAGGAACAGTCAATACATGGACTGCTAGTGTTAAGGCTAGTGCCTGACGGCATAGGGACAGCAGGATGTAAGCATGCTGATCTAGGCGTCGCATCTCGATGGCTTCGCTAAGCGACCTTTGAGGCCACAGCTGTTTCAGAAGAGTGTCGATGGGCTGATAGAGAAGCAGGATGGCGCTGGTTGCCAGAAAGCTCAGTTGAAAGGCTGGGGAGAGACAGCTAGCAGGATCGTAGAGAATGATCACTCCCATTGCCACTCCCATGCTATTGAGCGGGCGTGCAGGGCGTTGTAGGAGCTGTCCGATGAGAACGATGGCGGCGGTGAGGTAGGCGCGCATGACAGAAGGGCCAAACCCTAGAAATAGGCAATATGCGGTGAGGATAACCAGCAAGACGCTAGCGCTGGTACGGTAAGGGAGAAATAGGCCCAGTGCTATGGCTATAGTGCTGGCGAGGATGGCGAAGTGAAAGCCGGAGATGGCTAACAAGTGCTGCAGTCCAAAGCGCCCTAACGATAGGCGTGTCTGGCGGTCGTTGAGTTCGCCTGTGATGAGACCGATGATTAAGATGGCACTGCGCGAGTCGGTTAGATTGTTGTTGAGGTACTCCTTGACGGCATTCTTAGCCCAATAGCGCGCTTCGGCTAGGCTCCAAGTGCCGGCGACACGATGCCATTCGGCACCTTTCTTCACGGAAAGAGTGTAGGAGCCATGAGGTGTCAAACGCAGCTTGCCGGTGACTAAGTAGGCGTTAGTCGCTACAGGTCGTTGGTACCCCTCTTTCGCAGGGATCGTGGCAGTATAGGGAATCCCGCGTGCGATGCTGCCACTGTGGGTTATCGGTGTAAAGGCTTTGACGGTTCCTTTGATGTGCCAGCTAGCGCCAAAAGAGCTATGGCCTTCCGACACATGGCTAATGGAAAGGTAAGCTTGTCCCTCCAAACCTTCGGGTGGCAGCATAGGAGCATGGTAGCGTACATGGCAGTAGAGGCATGCTGCTAGGCCGACGATAGCTGCTAGTCCAAGGCGCAGGAAGGCTGTTTGCTGCTGGCCTTCTGGTGCAATGAGCAGCGATGCCGCCAAAGCAGCTATGGGGATTGCCAGGATCCAAGGTTCCTCCATGAAGATGACAGCGGTGCCTAACACAGCCGCTAGTGCATAAAGCAGGGCTGGGTGCTCTTGCCAAAAAGGAAATAGGAATTTAGGTGTGAACCTGGCAGAACCAATGATTTCCACAATGCAGGCCTAGGGCAGGGGTGCTGTTTAGAAATGCCTTTTGCATCTCCTTAGAGAGGTGTTCCACGAAGAGCGAGGCAGCCCCTTGCAACAATGTCGTCGGTAGAGTGGGAAGTTTTGCAGAGTAACGTGTGTTGCCGGCGTGCGCGATCTCTGGGATTTCATTGCGGATATCGGAGCAGCGAATGGCGTGGTGGATGGTGCGGAAGGCACCATGTTCGAGACGGTGTGTGGAACGATAGGCGTCGTGGGCAGGGTAAGACACCGTTACCAGCCGCAAGTAACTGACGATTGTCTGGTCCGATAGCTGTAGCTGGTGCTTGTCACGCGCTAGAGAAGAGAGGGTGCCTAAGGGAACGAGGGAATCGCGGTTGATGGGCATTGCGCTAATGGTAGGGTCGCCGTTTAGTTGGTAGACCACTGCGGGAGAAAAGGGGTAGGAGCGATCGATTACCACCGTATCCACCAGTATAAAGGCATGCTCTGCCTGATGCTGGTGTCGATATTCAGTGCCCAATACGGAGAATCGCGAGTGATCCATAACGCTGCACCCTTTGCTTCTATGCACCTTCACCCTAGCAAAAGATATTCTAATTTACCAGAAAATTCGCGTACATATTCACCACAGCGAGCTGGTTTTCATTTTTTATCAGGAATAGCTGGCGTTTAGACTTTGATGGTCTCGAGGTAGAACATCAACCAGTCGAGAAAGGTGGGGAAGGACATATTTTCCGGGCTGGAGGTATCAGATTTGTGGTCGGAGATGGTGTGTGTGAGGCCGGAATAATAGATATTGCCCATCTCATGTTCTGGATACCATTCCCCCCAGAAGCATTGGTAGCAGGGAAAGCCGAAGGATTCATAGAAAGGGATCAAGCGACGTGGATCGACAGGATTGTCATCTGGAGAGAGAAGAGGTTCTAGCTGATCGAGGTGTTGTTGGAATTCACGGTACTTTTGCAGCAGCTTTCTGGAGGGGGTGACTCCAGTATCGGTATATTTGTAAAAACCGTCATGGATTTGGAGAAAGGCTAGGTAGTCGTTGGGCAACACAAACTCGGCAAACTGCGCCTTTAAGGTGTTGATAGCATTTTCAGAAGCCGGAGGATTACCACGGAAGAAGCCGCGGTCATCCTTCAATCCGTAGACCATGTGTGTTTCAAAGGGATCGTCGAATTTTTGCTGTGTGATAAAAACGGCGACTTCACAGAGAGAATTAAAGAAATCATTCAAAAAGTTGGTGAAGTCGGGTTGATAAGGCAGCTTCATCAACCAGAAGTCGCGTGTGAATTCAACGCGATCTTGGGTTGTCAGTAAGGCAAGCTCATACCAGCCACGGGGTAGGGAAGGTGCCATCTTATGGAGCTCTTCCCATTTTAGCTCCTGCTGTTCGTGCAGCGCAATGACCTTCCGGAAGTGTCCTCCAGGCGATTCATCTGGCGTAGACTGAAAAAAAGCTTTGATATGTTCATCCATAATTTCCTTCTAGCAAAAAGATCTAATTCTGGCTAGTGCGGTGGAAAGGGTAATGGATAGAGGGAGGGTTACACAGAGGAGGCAGAGTCGCAGAGCACACAGAGAGAGAATGAATAATCGATGATAGATGGCACTATTCTGTTTAATGGTTGGGGTCCATTTCGTCCATGCTGTTTATTGTCCATAAAGCAAGCTCGCGCTCTAAACCCTTCTTAAGCGTAACTTCTCAAAAAGTCTTGGCACGCTTAGCAGATTAGGTGATTATATATAGTTTTATTTTTTTACTATTTATATGTATATTGTAACAAATAATAAAAATTATATAATAAAATAGATATGTTTGAATTTGGAGGTGTGAGATGGAAGGACAAGGGAATATACAAGATCACGTTCATCAGCAAGTTCCTGTGACTAGTACCTCAGGTAGTGGTGTTACGAGACAAGAGGATCTGGCTCAAGTCGCTAAATTTGCCAAGATGGGAAAGGGACTCAACCGTGTTTGGTCCCGATTGAAAGCAGCTGTTGGGTCAGCACCTTATATATCGCAAGAGGCAGCTAAAGCCGCGCTTAGACAACACTATGTAACAGTAACAAATGTCACGAGTAGCCAGACTCTAATGGCTACACATGTCGGCAAAACATTACGCGAATTGGAGAACCTACCCGATGGAGATCGCCGAGCATTAAGACGGTTAGCTAAAGCTATCAATCATTGTAAAGATTTGCCTGTGGCATTAAGAGCAGAAGCAAGCAAGCTGGTTAGGGGTATCGCATTCGCCGATTCCAATATCATCGTCGACCAGTTGGGGATGGTCGGTACAGCCACTAAAAAAGAAGTTGATCGAAATAGACAAAACAATAATCAGGCTTGGCGGAATTTGCAACGGTCTCAAGAGGTCGGGCAAGCCGATGAAGACAGATGAGGGCTTGCAAACCTAATCCAATCTCCTGACTCCTGAGTCCTAACTCTAATTTCTTCATTGCTATTTTGGGATTTTTCAGCTATCAATTGCTATCTTTTGTCATGAGTAGCGCGGTAAGATGTACTTTGTTGAAGATCTATTTCATCAGCACGGGGCGCGTCTAGGGCTTGAGTTGGTAGCTGGAGAGGGGGGCATGAAGCGTCCTATTCGGGTACCGGAAGCACATCGCCCAGGTTTAAGTCTTTCGGGCTATCTTAAGAACCATGCTAACAAGCGTATTTTGATTTTTGGCAGGGTAGAGATTGAATATTTGTGCGATCTCGACGCTGAAACGCGCATTCAGAGACTCGAAGCGATCCTGGGGCCGCAGACACCTGCTGTTATCGTTGCGCGTCGGTATAAGCCTCCTGCTGAGTTGGCGCAGCTCTGTGCGCGACGAAATATCCCTTTGATGCGGGCAAGTCTGACGACGATGAATGTGCTGAGTAAGTTGACGCATCTGCTGACAGAAGAATTTGCTCCCAGCATGAACGTCCATGGCACGTTAGTAGAGGTTTTTGGTGTCGGTGTCTTGATTCAGGGTGACAGTTCGGTGGGTAAGAGCGAAGCTGCTTTGGGGCTTATTGAGCGAGGCCATCGTCTGATTTCTGACGACATCGTTAAGGTGCGTAAGAGAGAAGGCATTTACCTTGAAGGGTTTGGTGCAGACCTGACCCGCCACCATATGGAAATTCGCGGCATTGGCATTATCAATGTGGCGCATTTGTATGGGGCTGTTTGTGTGCGTGACTATAAGAGCATCGACCTAGTGGTTAAGTTGGAAGCTTGGGATGACCATAGCTTTTATGACCGGGTTGGGTTGGAAGAGAAGCATTGTGACATGTTAGGTGTTAAAGTACCGCATCATGTTCTCCCGGTGAAGCCTGGTCGAGACGTTGTCTTGCTTTTAGAGACAATAGCATTGAATCATCGCTTGAAGGCTATGGGTTACAATTCTGCTAAAGAGTTTAATGCTAAGTTACTTGAGATGATTGCTGTCAAACAGCAGAAAGGTAACAGAAAGAGGCCCGAGTGGGCGGATACCATTCGTTGATAGATTAGGATGGCTGTGAGTACGAAAGGGGCAAAAAGTCAAGAGGTCCGCTTGCTAGGAGAGGGAATCTCAAGAGGTATTGCCATTGGCGAGCCTTACCTTTTTTCTTATCAGCAGCCGACTGTTCCTGTCTACCCTGTTAGCCTTACGGGACGCAAAGAAGAGCTCCGCCGCTTTTTGGCAGCGGTTGATAAGGGGCGAGAGGAGTTGTTACTGCTGCAGCGCCAGTTAGAGTGTGAAGGGGCTCAAGATGCTATCGATATCGTAGAGGCGCAGCTGCAGTTTATCGCCGATCCCACCATCATTGCTGACATGACGCAGGGCATTATGGAAGAGGGGCGCAACGCTGAAGCGGTTTTCCAAGCACTATGGAAGCGGTATCGCGCGCAGTTCCAAAGCATCGGAGATTCTTTCTTTCGAGAACGTTGGGCCGATCTAGAAGACCTTTATCGCCGTATCTTGCGCCATCTACTCGGAGGCAGCCAAGCTGCCTTGGCATCTGTGCCAAAGAGCGCTATTGTGTTCGCAACAGAGTTATCGCCTTCCGATACTGCCAGTGTACAGGGGTGCGCTATCGGTGCCTTCGTCACTCAGAAAGGAGGTGCCACATCGCATGCGGCGATCGTTGCGCGGGCTAAAGGGATTCCTTATATCGCTAACCTGGACCTGTCGCGGTTGCCAAAGAATTTGCACGGACCTGTGATCGTCGATGGACGCACTGGTGTTGTCATCCTCAATCCTAAACCAGCGACCCTGCAAAAGTATCGTACGACGGCATTGCACATTGCTGATGCGATGGCTGACTTGGAGCGGCAGGCAGAACACAAGTCTGAGACCTACGATGGCCACCACATCCGCCTTTCGGCAAACTTAGAAGATGTCACCGAGCTCTCTTTGCTGCATGGGCATGGCGGTTATGGCATCGGACTGTTTCGATCGGAATACCTCTTCTTGTCGCGCAGTGGTTTCCCCTCGGAAGAAGAGCAGTATGACGCTTATCGCACGATGCTAAGCCATATGGATGGCCTACCGGTCGTCATCCGTGCTTTTGATGTCGGAGGAGATAAGCACGCCGCGGAGCAGCGTACCTGGAAGGAGTTAAATCCCTTTCTTGGATGCCGGGCAATCCGCTTTCTGCTGCGCAAGCCGGAGATCTTCCGGACGCAGCTGCGCGCTATTTTGCGTGCCAGCGCTCATGGCAACATCAGTTTATTGTTTCCGATGGTTTCCAGTCTGCAGGAGCTGCGGGAGGCGAAGAACATCGTTGACCAGGTGCGTCATAAGCTCATCTCGGAAGGGCATAAAATTCCAGCGCACCTCAGTATTGGCAGTATGATTGAGGTGCCTTCTGCAGCTCTGATTGCGGACGTTTTGGCGCAGGAGTGTGATTTTCTTTCGATCGGCACTAATGATTTGGTGCAGTATGCTCTAGCTGTCGACCGCAGCAATGATGCGATGAGTGGCCATTATGCTCCAACACATCCAGGGGTGTTGAGATTGATGAAATTTGTCGTCGCCCAAGCCAATCAACACGGTATTTCAGTGTCCCTGTGTGGTGAGATGGCGGCAGATCCGCGTCTAACGGCGCTCTTGATTGGGCTGGGATTGACGGAATTATCGGTCGCCAGCCGGCATATTCCGCTGATTAAGCACGTCATTCGTCGCACTAGTATCGTAGAAGCGCGCCACCTTGCCAATCAGGCATTGGCGTTAGCTGATGCAGGTGAGGTTCTCAGCTTTCTCTCCAACGAGTACCGCCGCACTGCTCCTGAGGATGTCCTGTATAATCCGCGTTAATTATCGATCCCTGGCCACTGGGGTTGGCTTTCTCCTGGAAAGCGATCGGGCCAGAGCTGTGTTTCGTCTAGCGTGCAGCCAAATGCTAACAACGCGAAGATCAAGGCGTAGAGACGCATCATGATTGCCATCCTAATTCTGGGTGTTTGTCTACTTCCTACCATACTCACCTCAATTTCTCAAATAGCACAAACCAGTCAAAAATAACTACCACGGAGCCCACAGAGAACACAGAGAGGGAGTTTATAATCTTCATCAGACGGATACCCTCTACAGAGAAAGGATAGGAAAATAACGTGTTTATGTTTTCATTTCCCTCTCTGTGGTCTCTGTGCACTCTGTGGTTGTAAATTCCTGAAAATTAGTGGTTAATGCTTAATGGCTAACCCTTTGTGTCTTTGAGTTTCAATTTTTTTATTTTATCTTAAGGGGCTATGGCATGCTGTTTGCATCAATAGGGTCACTGCGCCACTTTTTATGAGATGTGGTATAATGGAAGATAAAGGAGCGAAAGCAAAGGAGGCTCCTATGCATGCTCATCATGTTGAGGAGATCTATGCAGAGAGCTGGCTGACGGCTGCTAGGGAAAGGGTCATTGACGGGATCGAGCGGATGACTGAAGTAGGTGGACTAAGCAGAAGTGACTACTTCTTATCTATGATGGCCGTGAAGCTCGATTGTGTGGTGGCGATTGTGTTAGCTACGCTGTCTCTCTGTGCTTATGGATTGGAAGCTCTTTGGTACAGTGGCAAACAGCTTCTCTTTCACACTGGGGACAGCCAGAAGACAGATCAAGCTTGGGAGTCCTTTCATCGCTCCCTTGATGTGCTGCTGAGCGGAGTGACGGGGTTGTTTGACTCGCATGCCGTTCTCACGGCTGCAGATAGAGGTAACATCAGGAAAATCTGTGACTTAGGACGTAAAATCCAAGACGTTCAAGCCAATCCATCGCTGAACCCCGATACCAAAAAAGAGTTAGATACCTGGTACCGTAACACCAAAGTCTTCTTGCGGACTGGCGGTGGAGAGGTAACCCGCGAGATGCAGGGGTTAGACAAAGCTCTGGAGATGATCCGTTCCACGCCGGAAACGGAACCTGAACGATTGAAAAGCTGGCGTTGGGGCACGAGCATGGCGGTTTCCCCAGCGGCTAAAAAGGTAAGGGACATTGGCGTGATTGGAGTGGAATCTCCGCTACCGACCGAAGACATCACCAAGCGCGCTTGGAAGAAGAAGTAAATACCCAAACAAATTAAAAAGTTGGTGTGGGTATCAGCGCTTGTTACAATCCTAAGCCGCCCAGACCGCCAAATCCTCCGAGTCCGCCCAGACCGCCAAGGCTACCTAGGTCAGGCATAGAGCTGGCTTGGGCTTGTTTGGCAGCGTCTTTAAAGGCGGCTGTGACGAGGAGCTCTAACCCTTCGACATCTTCGGGATCGACGCATTCGGGCTTAATCGACACTTTCTTGATGTCGAAATCACCACTCATTGTGACGGTCACCAAGCCGTTGCCGGCGGTACCCGTGTAGAGGGTGCTTTGCATCTTCTCTTGGGCTTGAGCCAGTTGACTTTGTAACTCTCTAGCCTGCTTTTTCTTTTTGGAAAATCCAGTTCCCATGGTGTTGTCTTCCTATCTTAACGGCATTTTTTGCAGCGAACCGCCTAACTCTACTGCGGCGAAGTGTGCGACGGTGTCATAGCGGCTTTGCTTTTTCATCAGCTCTTTGACATCTGCGGGCTCTTGCGGCGGAGGTGGCTCTACTGCAGGAATCTTTTTTGTTGGAATATCAGTAGGGGATGGCGTGGGATCTTCAGAGATAGATCCTTTGGCTACCTGTACTGGCTGAGGAGGGGGCAAGGGTGCAGCGGTGGCTGGAGCGCCACTGTTGAGTTTGCCTTCCAGCTGTACTAACTCTTTGACTAGGTAATCGATGGGGATGCGTTGGTGGCTGCGCATCACGCTGAGGATGATGGTTTCCAATGCGATCCGGCTTGAGGGGGCAAAGCGTATCTGTCCCTGGGCTTCGATGAGATAATCCAACACATGCATGCACTGGTCTTTCCGGTATAACAGAGCCGACGCTTCATATCTTTCGCGGTCAGTTGCAGAGGCATTGAGCAATGGGGTATTTTTTCCGGAGAGTTTGACGACGAGGATGTTACGGAAGTGTTCGATGAGTCCGTCGACGAAGAAGACGAGGTCTTTTCCTTGTGAGAACACCTGATGGACAATCTCAAAAGCTTGCGCATAGTCACCAGCCTTACCTGCCTGGTCGATCTGGAAAAAGATATCGCGGGGCATGATACCCAGAACTTGGGCGATGGTCTCTAGGGTGATCCCCCCCTCATGAAACGCTAGCACCTGGTCGAAGAGGGACTCGGCATCCCGCATCCCCCCATCGGCCATAGCAGCGATGAGGCGTAAGGCTTCCCCTTCGACTGTAATCGCCATGTCATCCGCTATTTTCTGAAGGGTGGCTACGATCTGGTCTGCGGCGATTCTACTGAGGTTGAAGCGTTGGCAGCGGCTGAGGATCGTTGGTAAGACTTTATGCGGTTCTGTCGTCGCAAAGAAGAATTTTACCTTGGGAGGAGGCTCCTCCAGCGTCTTTAAGAGGGCGTTAAAAGCCTCCTTAGTGAGCATATGGACTTCGTCGATGATATAGATCTTGTAGCGTCCCGATGCTGCTGAATAGCCTACCGTCTCCGTGATTTTGCGGACATCCTCGATCCCGCGGTTTGAGGCGCCATCGATCTCCAAAATATCTAGCGAATGGCCAGCCGTGATCTCTTTGCAGGAGGCGCATTGGTTGCAAGGCTCAAAATCTGCTGATAACGCCTCGCAGTTCAGAGCTTTAGCAAAGAGACGCGCTAATGTTGTCTTGCCAGTGCCACGTGAGCCGCAAAAAAGGAAAGCGTGGGCCACACGCTGAAAACGCATCATGTTTTTCAAGGTGGTGACGATAGGGTCCTGTCCCACCACATCAGCAAACCGCTGTGGACGGTACCTTCGTGCCAGAACTTGATATTCCGCCATGATACAGCTCTCTTAATATTGGAAGAGGAGTGTACGCGTGTTAGCGAAAAATGTAAAGGGAGAGCGATACAGCAGGACCCTGAGCAGTCTTGTTGTGTGAGGGATGAGATGATGGATGTGGTGTGTGTGTATCATTAGTCTCGTTGTGAGAGGGATCAGATTAACGCAAAGACTGCAAAGGCGCTAAGACGCAAAGAAGAGTGTTGTTGCATAATTCAGCACTGAGCCAGTGAGATCAGCAGCCACTTCTGCTAAATATTAACTACTAATCTTTAGGAACTTACTACCACAGAGTACGCAGAGAACACAGAGAGAGAAATGGGGGTGTTGTTGCGTAATAGCCCTCACAAGAGGATAGCGCGGGATAGCATGTAAAGATTATTAACGATGGAAATGACCTAACGATATAATGATAATTTTAATTCAGAATGAATTTCTTGAATTCAATACGAGGTAGTTGTTTATGTTTTCTATCATTATATCCTTGTATCATTTTCATCGTTAATTTTATTTTTAAATTAGCGTTATCAAGGAAATTACGCAACAAGGCCGAAATGGGAACATAAATACGATATTTTCCTATCCTTTCTCTGTGTTCTCTGTGCACTCTGTGGTAGTAAGTTCCTAAAGATTAGTAGTTAATATTTAGCAGAAGTGGCTGCTGATCTCACTGGCTCAGTGCTGAATTATGCAACAACACTCTTCTTTGCGTCTTAGCGCCTTTGCAATCTTTGCGTTAATCTGATCCCTCTCACAACGAGACTAATGATAAATAGACCATATCCTCACGATCTCCATCATCTGATCCCTCTCATAACGAGACTAATGACATACACATACTGCACCTCTTTTCCCTCCGTGACATATCTCTTTGCTATATGCTTTTTCCGGCAACTCCTCGAAGCGAGACTTCGGACTTCTCAGAAAGGCTGAGACGCTATAAAATGAGCATCATGGAACCAAAGACAAGTCAGTTCGAAGACGCGACACATCTGACCGGGACTCGTGAGCAGGGATTCTTTGACAGGAGTGTCGGAATTCGGGCGCTTTTGGGGTTGGTATTTGTAGGCGCCCTCTTCTTCTGCATGCATTTTCGTGAAGTGAGCATCGACATGCTCGAGCTCAATATGATTGCCCCTCGTTACGTTGTCGCTCAGATAGACTTTAACTTTTACGATGATGAGGCGACCTTCATTCTTCGGCAAGAGGCGGTCAGAGACGTAGGAAAGATTTACCAGCTGGATGAAAATACTGTCAGGCAGCGACGTATTGACTTTGAGAAGTCTTTGATTGCAGATCAGCAGTGGCGGGAGCGTATTCCGGATAGCACGTTAGAAGAAATGCACCGTGCTGCTGACCTTCTGACCAAGAGTTTGGCTGATTTGCGTTTTACTGATCCCCGTACTCTAAAGCGGATGGAGGAGGTGGAGCTTCCTGTTGTTGGATATCAGATCTATACTCCTGGAGACCTCAATCAAGCTGTCAAGTTGCCGCCACAGATCTGGAGCTATGTGCAAAGCCATGCGTTTGAGGGGCAGAATTTTTCGCCTGGTGTCACAGCTTTTGTAGCGGATTACTACAAAGATAGCCCATGGAAGATTTTTGAGGATTCCCTACCTCAGCGTTCCCTTAAGAAGCGTCTACAGGCTAGGGTGCCCGACAAATACACCCATGTTAAAGCGGGCAGTCGCATCATCGACCAGGGCGACAAGGTGACCGGCCGCCATATTACGATGTTGCAGGCAATGAAGCAGGCGATGAGTGACAGCCGCAACCTTTCAAGCCCTGCAACCATTCTGGGGAGCTTGCTGTTGGCGTTAGTGTTTACTGGAGTGGGCGCTTCCTTCTTATATGCCACGCAGCCAACAGTGATGAAATCGAATCGTCAGGTCTTCCTCTTGGTCACTGTTCTCATCTTGACGTTGTCGTTGGCTAGGGTAGTGGAGCTATTCCTTCTCAAGGCTTCTGGTAATCTGCTTGAGGTCGTCAAATATCCTTTGTTGGTACCTTTCACTGCCATCCTGTTGTGCAGTTTGATGAACTTCTATATTGCCTCTTTCGCTGCTGTCTTTCTCTCTGTTGTACTTGCTATTATGCTATCTTTCATCAAGCCAACGTTTATGATCACCAACCTGTTAGTGGCATTGGTTGCGATCTTGAGCAGCCGCTCTCTTAAGAAGCGTACAGAGATCTTTGTCGTTTGTGCCAAGGCGTGGGTTGCTTGCGTGATCATCATCTTGGCTTACCACCTCAGCAGCAATTCCTACCGCGATGCATCGATGATGACTGATTTTCTTAGCACAGGCCTCTTCATGGGGGTTACGGCTGTTCTCGTTGTCGGCTTGCTACCGCTCTTAGAGTCTGGCTTCAATATTATGACAAACGTTACGTTGATGGAGTACATGGATCCAAGCCATCCGCTTCTCAGACGTATGACGATTGAATGTCCGGGCACCTATCAGCATTCTCTTGTTGTGGGCAATTTAGCCGAGGCAGCGGCAGCGGCTATTGGCGCTAACGGCCTATTCTGCCGTGTTGCGACCCTGTTTCATGATGTCGGCAAGATGGTAACACCGCAGTACTTTACAGAGAACCAGCAGGGGGGGATGAACATTCACCAGCTGCTGACACCTCAAGAGTCAGCACAGGTTATCATGGCTCACGTTAGCGAGGGTGTCGCCCTGAGCCGCAAGGCTGGTCTTCCGGAGAAGTTTATCGACATCATCAAAGAGCACCATGGCACCACTCTTGTCTATTACTTCTACCGCAAGCAGTTGGAGCTAGTCGGTAATGACACAGCATTAGTAGATGAGAAAGACTTCCGCTACGCAGGGCCTAAGCCTCAGACTAAGGAATCTGCCATCATCATGATCGCTGACTCCTTAGAGGCTGCTTCCAGGTCGTTAGAGAAATTAGATGAGCCATCGCTCGCAGAGCTGATCAACAGGCTGATCCGTGAGAAGTCTGAAGATGGACAATTTGACGAGTGTAATCTCACCTTCCAAGAACTCAACATCGTCAAAGTGACGATGGTCAATGCCTTGTTAGCAGCTGGACACTCCAGGGTAAAATACCCCACCAGGCCCGAACCCGCCACAGTATAGTCGGAGGCACATGATCTTTACGAAAGCACTTGTCACCGGTGCCAGCTCAGGCATTGGAGAGGCATTGGCTCATCTTTTCGCCGATCAAGGCATCCCCCTCATCATCGTCGGACGCAATGTGGAGAGATTAGAAGCTGCCGCCGCAGCATTGAAGAAGAAGGTATCGGTAACGACGGTAGCAGCTGACCTTTCCTCTTCAGAAGGGCGCTCTAAGCTGATTACGGTCATTCATCGCGAAGTACCAGATCTCGTGATCAATAATGCTGGTATTGGGCTTTATGGCGAGATCTTGAGCTATCCTCTAGATAAGCAACGTGAGATTTTGGAGACAAACGCAACGGCAGTTTTTGAGCTCACGGTAGAGGCGGCGCGGGCTCTTGTCACGATTGGTAAGAAGGGCGTCATCATGAATATTTCGTCGGTGTCAGCCTATCAGCCATTTCCCTATTTCACAACCTATGCGGCTACGAAAGCGTTTGTGAAAAGCTTCAGCGAGGCTCTCGATTATGAGGTTGCCCCTCGTGGAGTTCGGGTCTTGACGTCGTGTCCAGGGGTAATCCTCACCCGCTTTCAAGAGCTCGCAAGTGACCAGATGAACTTTAAGCAGCGCCGCCTTCACACTATCCCTCTAGATACCGTTGTGAAGGATATTTGGCACCAGATTCAAAAAGGAAAGGCTATGCGTCTGTTCGATTGGCAATACCGTCTTCTTACCCTCATTAGCACTTACTTAATTCCAAAAAGATGGCTGTTTGGTATTCTCAACCACTTCTTTATCGGAAAGCTGCCACATCGCGATTTGGTGCCTGCACCGCAACCTACTACCAAGAGCTCATCATAATGCCATCCTTTGCGGAACTCGCACTCAAGCCTGAGATTATAACAGCACTAGATGAGATGGGGTTTAAGCAACCCTCGCCCGTCCAAGAGCGCGCCATCCCTTTGATTCAAGAAGGGCGTGATCTCATTGCGCTTGCCCAGACAGGATCGGGCAAGACAGCGGCTTGTGCTATCCCTGTTTGCGATCGTGTCGATGTCAATCAGTCGGTCGTCCAAGCCCTCATCATCGTCCCCACGAGAGAGCTGGCTTTGCAATATGCGACAGAGGTGCAGAAGATTGGCAAGTACCGCCATGTCAAAGCTTACGCGCTTTTTGGTGGCGAAGACTATTCTCTGCAGAAGGCCAAACTACAGCATGGTGTGCATGTGTTGGTCGCTACCCCTGGTAGGTTAATCGACTATATCTATAACCGTGCCATAGACCTAACACAAGTGACAACCCTAATCTTGGATGAAGCTGATGAGATGCTCAGCATGGGTTTCTATGACGATATCCTCTTTATTATTCAGTGTCTCATCCACGATCATCAAACCCTGCTCTTCTCTGCCACCATGCCGACTCAGATCAAGGAAATAGCGGCTGGACATATGAAGGACCCTGTTGAGGTGGCCTTGACAACGGAACGGCGTAGTCCCACGTCCATTGCGCATCATTTTGCCTATTGTGAGCCTAGAGAGCGCGAACGTTGTCTTATCCAGCTTCTAGAGCGCATCAGGCCCAAAATGTCTATTGTGTTTTGCCGCTCGCGTATCCAGGTAGAACAGGTATGCCGTGCTCTTAAAGGTGCTTATGACGGCGTGGACTTTTTGCATGCGGGCCTGAGCCAAGAGACTCGCTCCTCAATCACCAATAAATTTCGCTCTGGTCGCATCCGCTGTCTGGTGGCCACTGACGTAGCAGCGCGTGGTCTCGATTTTTCTGGGGTCTCACATGTCTTTATCTACGAGCTTTCTGAAGATCCCGATATCTATATCCATCGCGCTGGCCGCACAGGTCGTTTCGAGAAGGAGGGAATGGTTCTCTCTCTCGTGACGTCGCGCGACTTTGGAGTCCTGCAACAGGTATTAAAGCATATTCAACGGGAGCCTATCTGGGAGGGCTCTCCACCTCCAAATCTTCATGTGCCTGCGCCTAGACGGCGTTCGCACCGTCCCCGCTACGACGACAGGTCTCCGCGCCGGCGCAATTCACCACCACCAGATAAGTGAGGAAACCGATGCTTAAGCTGTTTTTGATACTCAGTACTGTAATGGTCGCATCTTGTCACTTATTGCATGCAGGTGATACACCGCCGCACTACTTGTATAAGGTGCTGAGTGTAGAAGACTGGAAGGCTAGCCAGGGGAGTAAGCAAGTGAAGCTATCTGCTGATGATAGCGCTTTTATTCATCTTTCTACCGAAGAGCAGTTGCCACTCATCCTCGAAAAGTATTGGGTGGATGTGCCCCATTACGTCATTTTGAAGTTGGATAGCAGTCGTTTGAAAGGGAAGTTAGTCTTAGAGGCTAATCCTGGTGGCTCCAATCGCTATTGGCACCTCTATGATGGGTCTATTCCCATCGATGCCATCGTCTTGCCGAGGTGAGGCGTAAAGGACAGGAAAGATGGCATATCCTTCCTGTCCCTGTTGTTTCTTGTCTCTGCAAACTAGGCTTTTTTGAGCTTTCTCATGCAGGCCATGCCCAGCACGAGGAAACTGGCTAATGTCAAGTAGGTCCCTGGCTCTGGTGTGCCGACCCCAATCACTGTTTGTGTGACATTTTCGGGGGTGTTGGCAGCGTCAATCATCATGCGATACAGACCATATGAAGTGCTGTAGGTACCGCCAGTGATGAAGGTTTCTGCCAGGCTTAGGAATCCTAATGCTGTATTCAAGATATTGGGATCCACAACCAACGGAGCAGAGAAGAGATCCAAGGCTGTGCCCAAAGTGTTGGTAGGATGGTTCAGTGGGGTCCAGTTGTACAGGATGCTCCAAGTGGCGAGCTGTAGCGCTGTGTACTGGTCGACATTATTAAAGCCCGGTACGTCTGCATGATTAATCATGGAAGCAGCAACCATCTGGTTAAAAGGGGCTGACAGCTGTAGGTAAGGTGCTGTAGGTTGGTTGGGGTTCGTAGGGTTCACGCTGTAGTCTTTGGGAAGCCCTATCGTATGGCGCAAGTCAATACAAAAGTAGATGGAAGAAGGTCCTCCATTGAGGTTTCCGCTAAACCCACCAGCAAAGACTGTACTCGCATTTCCATCAAACGTAATGGGCACTTGCTGAATGAGATTACCGTTTAAGCCGTCCAAGTGTAGGGGGACTGACGCATAGGAGGGCAGGGCAAAAGCAATTGTCGCCGCAGTTAATATAGAGGTGATGTAGTGTTTTAATTTTGTTTTTATCATATGACTCACTCCCTTTTTAGTTTGAAGCAAATGTATTTAAAAACCATTCATTTACAACATCATAATAATGCAAATGAATTCTTTGTTCAACTAATTTTTTTAATTTATTTTTTCATCTGGTGAATCGATACATACCAAGGTATTTGTGCATCACGGAGATCAGTGAGATCACTGAAAAGGAATGAGATAGAGAGAAATCTGTGGCTCAGTGGTGAATCGGTACATACCAAGGGAGCATATCCAGATGGAGCTGCTGTTGAAGTTGTGCGGCTTGTGACAGAAAGTTACGTTGCCGCTGTGATTCACCTTGGTTACCGGCTATTTCCCCGGAGAGATGTAGAATAGCTAGAGTAACGATAGGTTTAAGTCGTTTAAAATTAACATTTTGTTCTTGATTCTTTAGGAGTTTGAGCTCTCTCTCGGCTGCAGTGGCCTCTCCTTTGTGCAAGGCAGCAATTCCTTGACTGTAATGCCACATGGCCAAGGAAAAAGGCCGGGTATTTGAGGGAGGTGTTGCCTGTGCTAGAGCGTTCCACTGGCCAAAGCGCGCCATCAGGAGAAAGGGAACACTGTGGAAGAGATCATCATAATAGGGAGTAGAGGGCAGATAACCAGTATCTAGCTTAGAAATCAGCTGTTGGGATTGCTGAATGGCTTCACCAGCCTTACCCTCCATGACCAGCGAACGGAAGAGATAGAAGTAGTTGTGCAAGTAGAAGGCTGCCATCTGGGGGACCTTGACGCCTCCCTGCCGAAACAATGCTTCATCGGCAGCGATGCCTCTCAGGTTGGCAGCGGTAGCATCGCCGTAGCGGCCAACGGCGTAGTAGATATGAGCGGGCATGTGCTGAAGGTGGCCGCAAGTAGGCACCAGATTGTCTAGGCGTTGGGCAGCCTCTAGGGCTTTTTGGGGAAGGCCACATTCTTCATACGCGTGGATTGCGAAGTGGTTGAGGCCTGGATGGTAAGGGTATTGGGCCATGCCCGTTTCAAGGGTCTTGAGCAATTCCTTGGTGTAGCCGGTGGGGTGTCCCTCTCGCATATCTTGGCTCATGTCCACCACACCCATCTCAGCGTCAACATAGAGTGCGGCGACATCTGGATCTTTCGGGTAGGCTTGGTACACCTTCTTCATGCCGTTGGCATAACCGGTGTTATCTAGAGTGCAGGAGTCGGCATGATAGCGGAATCTCTTGGCCAATGCTTCGATAAGGGCTTGTTCGATGGGTGAGGCTTCAGAGGACAGAGACTTTGCTTGCTGCAGCGCTGCGTTAGCAGGAGCACAGACAGTCTTTGCACCGAAGGCATTAGCAGCCTCAGACAGGGCTAGAGCTTCGCCCCAGTAGCAGATGGCGCAGCGTGGGTCTAAGCGCTCTGCCGCCCGAAAGGAGCGCACCGACTCTGCGTAGTTGTACCCGTATAGAAAGATCAGTCCCTGATTAAAGTATTGTGCTGCGGCTGCTGACGATGTCTTAATGGTGCGATGGTAGGGCCCCATGCCGCGAAACAGCGGCTCATTGGACGCTTGGTCTATTTTAAGAGATGCCAGGGAATCTTCTGCCGGAAGTGGAGCAGCTAACAATAGAGCTGTGGCAAGCACTAATCGGATCATAGCTCGTCACCAAAGGTAAAGGCATAAGCGCTGATTCCCTCCGGGACTGTAAGCACCAGCTGGTGCTGACCATAGGGGGCTGTCACGATATCATACTTGCGGGCGACATCGACAGAGACTGGAGGTTGAGGATGGCCGTCCAAGGTTACCTGTATGGGCATTTTGCTGTTACCTGACAGAACGAGATAAACCTGTTTGGCGACATATGTCAACTCAATCTGGCTATTGCTGCTTTCAGAAGTGATCCGTTCCCCTTCAACGTTCCATGGCCCCTTTAACGTGACGAGCTCGCTACCTCCACGGGCACTGCCGAGATAGGTTTCCGGAGAGAGTGGACGTTCTGATCTCTTGGGTTCTTCAGCATTGAGTGGAGCAAGGCCAAGAAGCTCACGGATTTGGTTTTCCATTTCGACGTAGCCTCCTTCACCGTATTGGACAGCGCGTAAGCGGCCTTTTTGATCGACGAGATAGTGAGCAGGCCAATAGCGGTTGCCGTAGGCGATCCAAGTGCTGTAGTTGTTGTCTTGAGCGACAGGGTAGGTAACACCCAGTCTAGCGACAGCTTCAGCGACATTGCTAGGATCTTTCTCAAACTCAAATTCGGGAGTATGTACACCGACAATGACAAACCCTTTATCTTTGTAATCTGCGTACCATTTTTCCAGATAAGGCAGAGTACGGAGGCAGTTGATGCAGCTGTAAGTCCAGAAGTCGACAAGTACTACCTTTCCATGCAGTTCTTGCATGGTCAGTGGAGGCGAGTTGATCCAGTTGGTGATGCCAGAAAAATCAGGAGCCATCACCGGGCCTTGGTGTGATGCTTCAAACCATTTCTTCATCTCCTGTTGGACGAGAGCATTGTCCTCGAAGAAGGCTGGTGGAATGATATCGCCAATGCGTTGTTGCCACATGACATCCCAATGCATTGTAATAGCCAGAGCCGTTGCCAACATGACAACGCCAAATCCTTGTCTGATGCGTTCGGCATGTTGTGAGAGAAAACGTGAAGAGGTCATGAGCCGCGAACTGCCGTAGGCAATCAGAAATAGAGGCAGTGCAGCACCTAGGCTATACGCTAGAGTCATCCAGACGGCTATCCAGCTAATCATCTGTGTCGCCACTAACGATGTGATGATGGCCAGAATAGGCCCTGCACATGGGGTCCACAGTAATCCCAACGCTGCTCCAAAGAAGATACCGCTGACAAAGCCATTGCCAGAACCTGCCTGTTGTAACCGTTGCCCAGCTTCGCCTACAGGTGTCGTCACTCTAGCAAACCAGTTGGATAACGAAGGAAAGATCATGACGAGACCGAAGAAGGTGATGACGCTGATGGCAAAGTAACGCAAGGCATTGGCTGAGATTCCGGTACTTTTGACGATTGCGGTGAATGCTAAGGTGAAGAAGGAAAAGCTGATTACCAAACCCAATATGATGCCAAGAGGGCGTAGTCTCCCTTGCGAGGCACTGGCAGCAAGAAGAGGGGGCAACACCGGCAATACACAGGGAGAGAGGACTGTAAAGATGCCTGCGATAAAAGCAAAACCGATGAGGATGAGCATGATTCCGTTCCTATTGCTGTGTGACAATAGCCATACCATGTAAGCCCGTTTCGTAAAAGGAAAGCCTCGTTGCATAATCGTTTACGGGTTGGTTCTTTTCTTGAACGAGTCCGAGCACGCACACATATGCATTAAGCTATGTATGCAGGAGACTTGAGAAAATGATAGGAATGATATAACGATATGAACGATAAAAATTAACTTTTATTATTTGGGAATTTATTACCACAGAGCGCACAGAGAACACAGAGAAAGGATAGAACGTGTTTATGTTTCCATTTCCCTCTCTGTGTTCTCTGTGCACTCTGTGGTTAATTATGCAACAAGGCCATTCCCCTCTCTGTGCGCTCTGTGTTCTCTGTGGTAAAAATTTTAGAGGGAACTGCTGCAATGAATGTCATATATTTATATCTCGTTAAATTTTTAGTAAGTTTTGTTAAATTTATTTACATATAATTGTAAAATTTGTATAATCATAATTTAATAAAAATGAAATGAGGTGAAAGATGCAGGTTACATTACAAGTGCCAGGTCTTTATGGCCAACAGGCTACGGTAGCGGTGAATAATCGTGAGGTATTAAATCCGGACTATTCTACTGTCCTGCAGCGAGTGGTAGACCAACGACAGAAGCTAAAACTAGAGCAATCAGAAGTCTATACCCCTCAGATCAACCCCGAAAGGATTGCGTTGCCGCGTAGCTTCGAAGCACCTGTTTATCAATGGATTAATGGAGTCAAAGAAACGGTTTGGAATTCTGCGACTAAGGTTGTCAAATGGGGAGGAGGAACTGTTGGCGTGTTGGCTGTTGCGGGTTTGTTGGGAGATTCTACAGCGGCGCTTCCGACTATTGCGGTATTAACGGTTACGGGCGGTTACTACAGTGTCAATTGGCTTAAAAACAAGTTCTTTCAGCCTGGAGAAAAAGGCTTCGTTCAAGAGCAAGTACATACATACAAGCTAATGGTAGCAGAGTGTGATGTTGTCGTCCGAGCAGGCGCTGAAAGGAAGTTAGATAAGCTTGCCAACAACCATCTAGCTGCCATGGAAGAGTTACGCAATACTATAACAGACGAAAAGCTGTTGAAGAAGGCTCTGAGAGACGAATTGCAGGTCTTCACTTATCATGGTCAGGCTTTGGTAACGAGTGCAAGGGAGGCGAGGCACTAGCAACCGCAATCTTGCGCTTCAGTGTGGCAATTGTCATTACCAACAGAGACTCCAGCTGTTTAATCTGCTGCTGCATCGGCACTGCCAGCTGTTCTAGGAGGCGTTGTAGCTCTTTTCGGTTCGAGGCACTCTTCCAAGTAGGCTCGCGATGATCGGAGGCGTCTAATCCGCTCTCAACCATTAAATACTTGTGCATGTCGTTGAGTTGCTTTAGGTCGTTGCGCAGCTTATCCAATACCCCAATGGAAGGCATGACCTCTTCTTTTTTATCCCCTGGCAAAGATTCTGCTTGTTTTAGCAGTGGTGTGACGACATCATCGAGCATCTGCTGTAGGCTTTTGACTAGCTGACCTGTTTGGATGACCACCTGATCGAAGTAGTCATGGGATTCTGTGGCCTGCAACTCCTTCAGGATGCCGTTGTCGTCCCATTCGCGGATCGTCTCTTGTAGAGAACCATTCTCAAGATTGACCTCGCGAATTAAGATGCCTCGGTCATTCCATTGTCTAGCGATTCCTACCGGAGCGTTATGGTTAAAGTGGGCTTCGATGATGAGGCGTCCCTGTTCGTTCCAAAGACGTTCGGTGCCATGACGTTTGCCTTGTATAAAGGAAAGCATCCTTTTCCGCAGGCCGTTGGGATGGTAGAGAGTGACCTCGCCATTCAGGATGCCTTGAGAATAGGGAATAGTGGCTTTGACGACGCCTGAAGGGTAGAAGTAGTGTTGCAAGCCTTCTCGTCGCCCATCTTTGAAGCTCTGGATAGAGGCTAGAGTGCCATCTTGGGTGTAAGTGCTGGCTTTTCCCTGACGTACACCATCGGCATACCAACAGCGCGCTAACATATTTCCTTCGCTGTTGTAGTAGATGCTAGGGCCATGTAATAACCCGTTGTGCCGGTATTGGGTTGCTGTGATGCCTTCTCCAATGTTGATGTTGGATGCGGTAGCATGGATTGCAGAGCTGATGGAGATGCCGAGGTCTGTATCGACAATGTTGAGTAGACCGTCGGTATAGCTGTATTCATCTTTCGTGGTTATGTGAGAGGGTGGTGTCGGTTGATGTTTTATCTCTTTTCTTGATTCGTTTAAGATGCGGTCAATCAAAGCGCTATTATCAGTAGCAATGCGGCCGAGCATGTTGTAATTGGCTTGGTTGATCGAGAACTTTTTGCGGTCGATCTCGTTCTTTTTGAGCAATCTTTCATCGGCTTTAAGGCGACGATAGTCGAGGCTATGTAACATGAAGTTGATACCGCTAAAGCTTTTCAGCAGATGCTGATAAGCGATCTCGCTTTCCAGGTCTGTTACGGCTTTGACACCTTCTTCAGATAATCCCTGAGGTGGATAGGATTCCTCATTGTCGATTTTCTGTAGAGTAGAAGTATAATGCTGGGCAATGGCTGTGAGGAGGCTTTCACAGCGTTGAAGACTCTGTTTCATCTTATTTAAAGAATCGATAACGGATTTTTCAGAAACTTTAGAGGGCATACAAGCCTGTTCGATTTCACTATGCAGCATGCCGGTAATATCGTATTGCTTTTGAAGGAAATCTTGCGACACTTCAGCCAAAGAAATATTAGGGATTCCCTTGAACCCGATTCCCCCTTCAGTTGCGTTGATGAAAGTGGTGTTGGGGTGGCTAGCCGCGCAATGAGAGAACCAGCCCGATTCTGCAATCCATTTCCATAACGTCAGAACAGGTTGTCCGTAAATGTCGTTGTAGTTGAGGACTTCCTCTTCAGATGTCTTGGTGCGGAAATCATCGCGGCGCCGATGGAGAGCGTGATGGGCAATGCCGGGGCAGTAAGATTGATCGTTGCTGTAGGCTAAGTCGACACCAACGAAGATAATGGGATCGCAGCCTAGTGCTAAGGCGATAGATACGCTAAAGTTAATGACGTTGAAGCCCTCTTCTATGTCGACGCCTTGAATGCCCAGTTCCTCTTCAAACCAGCGCGCGATCTCATAGCCGCCACTACCAGTGATGTATAGATGTTCTCCTTGAAGCAGGTCTAGAGCACTGGCGACGACGCGGTTGCGGTAGAAATAAGGTGTCTCAAACGCCTGATTCATAATAAGACGGGTGAATTGGGCTGGATTGGGATCGACGGCAGTACCTAGATGCGGCAGGATCCCTGCGCTGTTTAAGGCATTCATGGCCGTGCCTCCAGCGAAGATGAGGGCTTTGTCGTGCAGCTGTTCTAACTGCTTGATGTTTTTGGCTAGCGAAGGTCCGGCTCCGCAGATGATGGCGGGGACCTTCTTAAACTTGCCAAAGAGCGCATTGCCCCAACGCGATTGTGGGAGCTTGAGGAGGTTGTGAAAGAAGTTAGACAGAAAGGTCCTGCCACTACCTGAGAACTCGTTGATGACATGTATATTCGTACTTAGGTTGAAGGTGATCATCGAACGCAATTTGTGGTATTGCTGTGGACGAGACTTTTCGTAATAACTTAAAGCAGAAAAGGCGTAGGGTTTTAACACAAAGTAGACGCCAAGGGAATGCTCTAGGTTGCCATAGGGATCGGCATAGCAGATCCAAGCCTGCCGGTCCTCAACGATAGCAGCACCTCTCTCCGTTTGTAGAAGCCGATGAATCACTTCTAAATCGTCTTCCATAAAGACGACATAGTGGTTAAGGTCCTCTCGCAACCAGCTTTTGACTGCATCGTAGTAGTAGCCCAGTCCAATGCCATAGACAAAGAGCACTCGGCAATCTTTAAGGTCTAGGGAGGCAAACCACTCGCGAGCTTCACCCTCAGGATCTTGAAGGGCATGAAAGAGGTGTTCTCCATCTGATAGGTTGAGCGAACCATCAGCGTTGGTATGGAATGAGATGCGTTCGCATGGGTGTCTAACCCCAGGGAGTTCAGTAGGATAGAACAATGCCCAATGCATCACGGTTTGATGGAATTCTTCGTCGCTCAGCATGCCGTTTCTCCTTTCTTTTTATCTACCATGGTTGATTCCAACTATGGTAGATAAAAAGAAAGGAGTCACACGATGACAGATGAGCGTAAGCTGGAGGTATCCGATGACATGTATTACCGCGTGCATCCATGGCATGGGTTGTCTTTAGGAGAGCGTGCGCCAGAGGTTGTCAATTGCTACATCGAGATTGTCCCTACCGATACTGTAAAGTATGAGTTGGACAAGGACACCGGATTACTGAAAATTGATCGACCACAGAAGTACTCCAGTTTATGCCCTACTCTATATGGCCTATTGCCGCAGACCTATGCTGGGCAGGAGGTGGCTAAATACTGCATGCAGAAGAGCGGTCGTAGCGGGATTGTTGGGGATGGTGACCCCTTGGATGTCTGTGTTCTCACCGAAAAGGTGATCTTAAGGGGTGACCTCATGCTGAGTGCCTATCCTATCGGTGGGCTGCGGATGATAGACGGTAACGAAGCGGATGACAAAATCATCGCTGTCCTTGAAGGGGATTGCATCTATGGGGGCATCAGGGACATTGCTGCATGTCCTGAGGGACTTGTCGAGCGCCTTAGGCACTACTTTCTCACCTACAAAGACAGCCCTGAGAGGACCCGAAGCCAGACAGAAATCGTTGATGTGTATGGTGCTCAGGAGGCTTATGAAGTCATCAACCTGGCCCGCCTTGACTATCTTGCTAAGTTTATTGCGTCGAATTAGGGCATGGTCAAAACTTTGACAACAGCCTCTAGTAAGTCACTAGCGAGGGCGTCACAAGTAGCGATGACCTGATCATGCTGTTGCGACAGCGAAGGCCTCGACACGCCACCATACAGCTTGATCTTGGGTTCGGTGCCGGAAGGCCGCACCACCACCTTGCTTCCATCATCGAGGTTAAAGCGGAAGACATCTGATTTGGGTAAGTGGATGGGGTCGCTCTGACCCGTGCGTAGGTCGGTATAGGTGGATGCGAGATAATCTTCAACGGCAATGACTTTGACGCCATGGATGGCTTTGGGTGGCTTAGCGCGGAGATTGGCCATTGCCTTGACCATCTTGGCATGGTTCTCCTTGCCGTCGCCATAGAAGATCGAGGTCAGCTTCTCACGATAGACGCCGTACTTCTGATAGAGGTGGTGAAGCAGATCGACTAACGTCTTACCCTGCCTTTTAGCGCGTAGGGCGACCTCGCAGACAAGGAGGGCAGCACTGACAGCATCTTTATCGCGGACAGATGTCCCAAGGAGAAATCCATAGGACTCTTCAGCCCCGAAGATATATTGTAGGCCATCTTGTGCTTGCTCCCACTGGTGGATCATCTGCGCGATGTATTTAAATCCAGTTAACACATCGAAGCAGCGCTTGCCATAGGCTTCAGCAATCACCCTGAAGAGCTCTGTCGTCACAATGGTTTTGATAAAAGCGGCTTTCTCCGGCAGACGCTTCTGGGCTGACAGAGCACGTAAGATATGTTCTAGACAGATGCAAGCGACCTGATTACCGCTTAAGAGCTCGACATGATCGCGATGGCGTACTGCAACCGCAAGACGGTCGGCGTCGGGATCGGTTGCAATCAAGATATCGCCATAGACTTTGTTTAATGTCTCGATACCGATCTTGAGGGCACTTCTCTCTTCGGGATTGGGGGACTTGACAGAAGGGAAGCTACCGTCGGGTTGGCTCTGTTCCTGCACAACGATATAGTTGGTGAATCCCCAATCTTCCAAGGCTTTAGGGACGACAGTGATGCCAGCACCGTGTAGGCTGCTATAAACAACTTTGAGCTCTTTGCCATACTCAGCGTTTTCTTCACGATAGTGTTGCAGAGGGCGTATGGCAGCGAGGTATTCTTCATCTATTTCTCCGTCGACCCAGTGGATCAAGGGGCTCTTCAACTCGGCGGTGTGGATCTGCGATAGGGAGCTGATCTTATTGACTTCCTGAATGATACCTATGTCGTGGGGAGGGACAATTTGTCCACCGTCGTCGAAATAGACCTTATAGCCGTTGTATTCAGGTGGATTGTGCGATGCGGTGATGACGATAGCGGCGCTGCAACCGCGCGCTCGGCAGCCGAAGGAGACGATGGGAGTCGGGCGCAGTTCATCGAAGATGTAGACTTCGATTCCGTTGCCTGCTAGCACCTTGGCTGCCTCTTCGGCAAAGTTGCGCGAATAGTGGCGGCAGTCATAGCCAATGAAGACACTGTGTTGTCCCGAGTCTTTGGGGTGTTGTGCAAGGTAATTAGCCAAACCTTGCGTTGCAGCCATCACCGTATAGCGGTTCATCCGGTTAGTCCCAACACCCATCACGCCTCTGAGGCCGCCAGTACCAAAGGTAAGATGCGTGTAGAAGGCATTGACAGCATCCTCAGGCTTCTCCTCTACAAGGCGCCGGATCTCTGCTTTGGTTGCCTCATCGTAGTCACCCTCAAGCCAGGCATCGATATTACGCTGTGTCGTTGCGTCGAAAACAACCATGAATCAATCCGCTTCTGCTACTGTTTGGCGCTGTCGCTGCCGTTCAATTTCTTCAAATGAAATAAGGGGAGCTTCGTCATGAATGCCTTCACAATGTCGAGCTGTCTCTTTCCAACTATCCGGTGAGTGCAGAACACCAGGCCAAAAAGGAAAAGTCTGGCACTGCGCGGGACGCACTGGGTAGATAGTGCACTGTTTACCCTGTAGAAAGATACAGTCATGGGTGACCGACCGCTCTAATAATGCATAGCGATCACCGATGCGTCGCAAATACTTTTTGCCAAAGTCGTCTAGGGTCAGGTTAAGATGACGCGCCATTGCTTCGATCTCGGCAACAGAAACCCATGTATACCCGGGACCACCCGTGCAACAACCACCACATCCTGTGCAGGAAAAGCGGAGCCCTTGGTGGTACCATGGGGTGTTGGCGTTGTCTGTCATGGAAGGGCTACTCTCTTTCCTTCATGGCTTGGCGTACGCCAGCAACGATGAAAAGGCACAGAACAATGATGCAAATGATGCCAATCACCGTCGCTTCGATGTCGATAGCTGCTAATACGTGAGCCAAAACAATTGATCCTGGGTAGATAAGAGAACCCTAACTATATTGAATTTCTCATTTTTCTGAAAGGGACATGTACTCTGAAAGGTCCATCGTCCATAAAAAAAGCAGAATAGAGAAGATCCCTATTCTGCTTTTTATTTGTGGCTTACAAGAACCGGGCTTACCGATTGTTGAACAGGTAAACGAGCGAGCCTAAGCTGAGGCCCGTCACGAGGCTGCGCTTCCAGTCGCGGGTTGCAGCAGCAGTCGCTCCAGCTGTTAACACAGCGATAGCAACTGGTATTTGCAGTTCTTCTGTGCTGCTGCTGCAGCTTTCAGCTGTAAAGGGCTGTGCAAGGCGAGTCAAGAGGCTCGGGCCAGTTTCTGTAGCATTTGTGTTAACCGTAGCGTTTGCGTCAAGCGTAGCGTTTGCGTCAACTGTAGCGTTGGGGTTAACCGTAACGACTTCTTCTACTTTAACTTCGGTCTCTAATTCCGGTTTGCCTTCGGTGATGTCAGGTGTGATGATCGTTGCATTTACCAATTCAGCAGGAGCTGTGTAGTTTTGTAGGGCTTCGCAGACTGTACCTGCATGTCCAGGAAGGAAGTTCAACACCGTTCGGACGGTTTCGTCTTCAGTAGTTTTGAGAGCTTTTGTCCCTTTTAGCAGAAGAGCCGCCAAGGTCAATGTTCCAATCACTTCTGTTGCTGCTTCCCCGTTGGAAGACTTTTCTATATAGTGAATGATTGGTTTAGCGATAGGTGCGGGGGTATGTTGATGATTGCCGCAGCATTTTACAGCATCGGCAACCTTAACTTGCGCAGGATTAAGTTGTGTTTCAACGGTTGTTTTTTGTTTGAAAGCTCTAGCTAATGCCTCGAAGCCATTACCAAAAAACGTTGCGATAGTATTCAAAGTAGATGTAGGTGTCTTCATGGAATCCTCCAATTTGGTTGTATGAGGGAAGGCTACCACGTCATACTTTTTGTTGTCAAATATGAACTTAATTTGTGACTCATTATTTTCCACTGGGGTTGTTGCAATATTTTTTCTCTGTTAGAATAAATTTGATGGCCTGAGTACTGTATCTAAACCACGTCTAAAAGAGAGGCGGTCATGAAGGACTCGAGACATCACCTAAGGCATGTGCAACGCAAAGTTATTAAGGATGTACGGCACCAGGCGAGTAATGCCGCAGGAGGGGGAGCTCCACTCTTTGCATCGGAGCCCTCAGCTGAGTCGGGAGCCGTGATGGATTGGGATAATAAGCGGAAAGGGCCTTCAGATTTTGTCCGGCCCGTCTATCAGCGCGATCGAATGAGCTAACGGCCTTGTCCACCTTTTCGGTCAGTTTTCGGCCGGCTGCGGGAGTCTCATCTACCGCATCCGCCTCTTCGGCAATAGCTGACGCTATTCCCTCGTCGTCGGCTGCGGCATCTGAGCCCCCTCGCCTGGCCGAAATTCTGCCTGAAAAGGTGAACAAGGCCGAGCTAACCGTTCGTCTTTAGAACAAAGGGCATCTCTCCGGTGCCCTTATAGACACCGAAGACGCTTAGCAATATAGCGTCATTTAAAGCTTCGTCAGGAGTGCCCTGGGCGACGCAACGTCCGTGGTCTAGGATAGCGATTTCATGACAGTAGGTTTGTGGCGCTTGCAGGTCATGTAGGGTGACGACGACGATTTTGTCATGGGCGGCCAGATCTTTCATCAGATCCCAGATCTCGAGTTTGTGGCGGACATCAAGACTAGCAGTGGGTTCATCGAGCAGTAGCACTGGGGATTCGGTGGCTAGGGCCCGGGCGATAAAAACTCGTTGGCGTTCTCCTTGGGACAGTTGTGTGATGAGACGATGCCGGAGAGTCCACACATCGGCGCGTTTGAGGGCGCGCTCTACAATGGCACGTCCGCTGCTGTTAGCGTCACCATAAGGGTAACGGCCCATGGCGACGAGGTCTTGGACGCAGAAGTCAAAACATAGAGGTACTTGTTGTGGTACTAGTGATAGCGTTTGGCTGATCGTATTTCTAGGCAGCTGGTGAAGGTTTTGACCTTGCCAGAAGACAGAGCCAGAGGTGGGGCGCCAGATACCTGCCAACGTTTTGAGGAATGTGGATTTACCTGAACCGTTGGGACCCAAGATACCGTATAGCTTGCCCGGAGAGAAGGACAGGCTAATGTGATTGATCAACTTCTTAGCACCGATGCCGTAGCTGAGTCCGTTAGCTGCTAGCATTGCGCTTCTCCTCTTAGGAAGGCACCTTGTTTTTGCTGCAGGCCGAAGAGGAGAATCAGGAAGAAGACGCCGCCTAAAATAGCTGAGACATTGCCAATGGACAGTTCATGAAGGCCGAAGAGGCGTAACGACAGATCTAAAGCGACTAGCGTCGGGCTGCCGACAGCAATGCATAGGGGGATGAGTAGCCTATTGTCAGGGCCGAAGAGCCGACGTAGTACATGCGGTAGCACCAGCCCAAAGAAGGCGACGATGCCCATCGCAGCGATGGCACCGCCCGTTAGCAGTGAGACACAGAGAAAGAGCCGCCAGCGCACCGTTGCCACTTCGACGCCGAGGTTGGTGGCATCGTCTTCTCCTAGCGCCATCAAGTTGATCTCATGCCGGTAGGCATAACATCCCCACAACCCTACTAGAGTCAGAGGTAGCTGCAAATGCACGTGGTACCAGCTCCGGTCTGCCGTCGACCCTGCCTCCCATTCAGTGAAGGTCTGGACGAGGTCCCAGCGGTCGCGAAACGCATAGATAATGGCCCCTTGCATAGCGATGAGCACCGTAGATAAGGAGATGCCGGATAGGATGAAGTGTGTCATGGAGGTGCTCCCATGTTGTCTGGAAACGGCATAGACCACTAGTAACGTCATTAGACAGCCTAGTACCGCTGCGAAGGGGATTGTGAAAGGGTGGACGAGGTGCCAGCCAAGGACGAAGACGATGACGACGAGTAGGCTACCGCCAGAGGTGAGACCTAAGATCATGGGAGATGCGAGGGGGTTTTGGAATAGCGACTGCATGACAGCACCCGCAACGGCTAACGAAGCACCCGTGCATAGGACGACGATGAGGCGAGGCAAGCGTTCGTCGAGCAGGGGAGTCCAGTCTTTGCTGTGGCCTAGCAGGCGCTGAAGCGTATCATGCCAGACTAGGTCCCATGGGGTGTCGCCGACAACTAACGTTCCTGTGCAGACGATGATCCATAAGGTGGCGATGAAGAGGCCAGGCTTCATAGGGCGGGGCGAGCCTCTAAGAGAGATTTGACCAGGTCGTAGTAGGCTAAGACAGCGAATTGCGATGAGAAATCTTGCACCACGGGATCGACAGTGAAGATGTTGTTGTGCTGGACCGCTGACACCTGCTGAAAGGCGGGGTTGTTCATAATGTAATCGCGTACTTCGGCGGCATTGACAGCGGATAGGATGATGGCTTTAGGGTTCAAATGGACGATGCGTTCTTGTTCCAATGGAATTTGCCAGTGCTGTTCTCTCTGCTCCTCCAACAGCGAGAAGCGGTTGATACCGAGACGCTGGAACAT
>CAMFKD010000003.1 GCA_945957095.1 uncultured Chlamydiae bacterium | reverse complement strand
GTGTTTAGTTTTTCCCATTCCCCTCTCTGTGCGCTCTGTGTTCTCTGTGGTAAAATTTTAGCGGGTACTGCTGGTTTCAATTAATGCTGAGGGCGGCGAAGTCTCCACGGTAGTCGACGCAGAGTTTGTCTTTATGCTGCAGCTGTGCCGACAGTGTAATCCTAGACTTGCCTTTCGCTTGTAGAATTTTCATGAAGCGATGCCACTCGCTCTCTGGTGGCTTGAGACAAGTGATGGTAAAGTCGGCATCGACGGGGGCTAGGTAGTCTACTTCGCTATGTGTGATCACGATATGGTAGGGTGTCTCAGAGCCATGCTGCAGATTAAGATGCACGAGGCTCCAGCAGGCCAAAGTTGCAATAGCATGTAAGCTTCCGCCAAAGACTGTTCTCTTGTGGTTGACATTGTTGGCATGAGGAGCAAATAAGACGACTTTATCTGGAGAAGCGTGCACCACTTCCACGCCCATGGCTTTGGCGATGGGGATATGCTCGTTGAGATAGTAGAGCAGATCTTCTTTCATCTTACCACATCACTCGTTATCCACTGAGTTTCTTCAGTTCGTACTTTAACTTTTCGTTTTCGGCAGCGAGCTGTTCATTACGCATTTGCACCTTCACCAAAGTATCTTCGAGGGATTTGACTTCTGCTTCGTCGAGCTGCAGCCACCCTTCTCTTTTGGGCTTGGGTGGCTGGCCACTGGCAAGCTGTGTTTGTAATGCAGACCACTCAGCATTCCTGCTTTTGAGGGTTCCTTGCAAGGCTTTGACACGCTCTCGTAGCTGTTGAAGATGAAACAGATTCTCATCGTCGGAAGGTCTGGGGCTGCGACCGGTGCTGGTGAGACCTATTTCTCTGGCTAACGATAGGGGAGGAGGAGGCTCAGTAACGACAGATTCTTCACCTTTTTCTATTTGGGTGAGGAGTTCTTCGATTTTCTTAATTTCCTGCGCGATGGCGGCGGTGAGTCTGGCATGCTCCTCTTCCATTACATAGGAAGGAGTAGGAGCCACCGCCAGCGGAGGGGGTTCTGGGGGTGACGGAGGAGGAAGGCGGCGTTCCTTCTGCAACTCTTCAATCTGAGTTTGCAGCGCCTCTATGATCGCGTCTTTATCGACGAGATCTCCTGGCAACGGTTCTTCTTCGGCCATCCTGGCTCCTTATACGAAATTGCTTAGCTTAGCCGTCACTTCGGCTAACTCTTTGGTGCTTTGCTGGAGGTTCTCCCTCTGTTTTTCTAATAGCTCAGCAGGTGCTTTCTGTACAAAGTCTGCGTTGTCGAGCTGACGGCTTAGCTTCTCTACCGCTTGCTTCAATCGATCCTGTTCTTTGGTCAGCCGTTGGCGCTCCTTTTCAAAGAGTTCTGGCGGAAGAGGAATCATGATCTTGATGCTATCCAAGACGCCCGTGGAAGCAAAGCCAACCTTGGGCTCCTGATCGGCATGGACAACGATCTTATGAGTTCTAACGAGTGCCTGGATGATGTTGCTGTTATCTTCAAGGGCCTTGAGTGCGCCATCGCCTTGGTTGCCGAGAAGGTGTATTTCCGTTGAAGTACCAGGTGGAAGCTGCATCTCGCCGCGGATGTTGCGGATGGTGTAGACAGCGCGTTCCACGAGATCGAAGGCGGCGTTGATAGCGGGGTTGATATCGCTCTCACAGATGACCTGTGGGTAAGCAGTCACCATGCACGATTCTTGTTGTAGCGCTGCGATAGCTTCTGCAGTATAGGCATCGACACCGGCATGAACTTGGAAACCACTCAAGCGTTCTTTCAGGCGCTGGAAGAGTTCTTCCGTGATGAATGGCGTCATGGGATGCAACAGACGCACCGCCTGACACAGGACGATGACGAGTAACTTTTGCTTGTTTTCGCGATCAGCGGCGGTTCCTACCTTTCCGAAGAGGATGGGCTTGACGATCTCGACGTAGAAAGCACAGAACTCTTTCCAGAAGAACTCATAGGCTTCCATCGCCGCCTGGTCAAAGGCGTAGGCGGTCAGCTTCTCATTGACGTCACGCACCGTACGGTTCAACACGGATAGCATCCAGCGGTCTTCTAACGTCAAGAGTGATAGATTGAGCCCTCGACTGAAAGAGGCAGCCGTCAGCGGTACCGTGCCAGCTTTGTCATCTCCATCGAGATTCATCAAGACAAAGCGAGCACCATTCCACACCTTGTTGGCAAAGTTCTTAAATTCTTCAAAGCGGCGGCGGTCGAGATCGATCTGACGCGCTTGTGTGGCGCTAGAACAGAGGGCCATGCGCATGGCGTCAGTACCATACTGGTCGATGACTTCCAGCGGATCGATGATGTTGCCTTTTGACTTGGACATCTTCTCCCACTTGCTTTTGACATCTTTAGGAGAGGGTTTGCCTAGGTCGTAATCGATTCTCTCAGCGTCACTGACATAGGTGATGCCGCCGCCAGGGTTGTCGCGCCAGTAAGATTTTCCATAGATGAGGCCATGGAGGAATACTTCTGGGAAGGGTATTTCCCCTGTAGCATATTCTCCCATCATGATCATACGCGCCACCCAGAAAAAGAGGATATCGTGGCCGGTGATGAGGAGAGAGTTGGGGTAGAATTTTTGCATCTCAGGGCTGTTATCAGGCCATCCTAAGGTGCTAAATGGCCATAAAGCCGACGAGAACCAAGTATCAAGGACGTCACCATCCTGTACCCAAGCGTCGGGGTTGCTAGCCACTTCAGGAGGAACGCCCTCTCCATCGTAGCATAAGCAGACGCTGGTATCGTCGACGCGATACCAGATGGGAATGCGGTGACCCCACCAAAGCTGACGGCTGATGCACCAATCGCGAAGGTTATCGATCCAGTGGTTGTACACTTTGTCCCAATGCTTAGGGATCAGCTTCACACGCTCTTCAGCAACGGCCTCGCGCAATTTGGTGCCGAATTGCTCCATGCGCACAAACCACTGCTTGGATAGGAAAGGCTCGATGATAGCTTTAGAACGATAAGAACGGCCAACACGGTGGACATGTGGCTCGACCTTTTCGAGCAAGCCACGCTCCTTCATTGCCGTGACGACAGCTTCGCGCGCCTCCTCCATGGTCATCCCAGCGTAACGACCGCCGTTTTCGTTGATACGGCCGTCAGGGGTCATGATGTTGACGAAGGGGAGGTTGTGTCTAAACCCTAGCTGATAGTCGTTGGGATCGTGGGCTGGGGTGATCTTGACGACGCCAGTGCCGAAGGTTGCGTCGACGTAATGGTCTGCGATGACAGGTATCTCTCTTTCTGCTAGAGGTTGTAGCACCTGCTTGCCTACCATGTGCGCATAGCGTTCGTCGCGAGGCGCTACCGCTACCGCGGTATCCCCCAGCATCGTCTCTGGTCGCGTCGTTGCGACGACGACATGACCACTGCCATCGATGAGGGGATAGCGGAAATACCATAGGAAAGAGTCTCGTTCTTCATATTCCACTTCGTCGTCAGCTAGGGCGGTCTGCGTCACCGGATCCCAGTTGACCAAATAATCGCCACGATAGATGAGGTTGGCATCGTATAGCTTCTTAAACATCACCCGAACAGCGCGGTTAGCGCCCGGATCCATCGTGAAGCGCTCGCGATCCCAGTCACAGCTACATCCTAACGCTTTCAACTGACCGATGATGCGCTGTTGGCTTTGCTCCTTCCAATTCCACACATGCTGCAGAAATGTCTCGCGTTCATACTGCTGCCGTCGCTTACCTTCTGTCTTCATCAGGTGGCGCTCGACAACGGTTTGAGTCGCGATCCCAGCATGGTCGGTGCCTGGCACCCACAGGACCTCTTTGCCAAGCATCCGCTGCCAGCGTACGATGACGTCTTGTAGCGTACTCACCAAGGCATGCCCCATGTGTAGCACCCCCGTGACATTTGGCGGCGGCATCACAATGCTAAAGGCTTTCTTGACCGAATTAGGGTTAGCACTGAACAGACGATTCTGCTGCCAAAAGGCGTACCACTTCTTTTCGACATCTTTCGCTTCGTAGGCTTTAGGTAATGCTGTGTCCGTCATCTCTTCTCTATCAGTCTGTTTGGGTATGATATTGGCCATAGTTTACGTACTTGTTCACCAAGGTGAACACGTACCACTTTACCGTTTTCCGATTTGAGAAGCTACGGTGACGTCCATAAGAGATGAGCGAGTTCCAGCAGTTCCCACTAAAATTTTTACCAAAGAGAACACAGAGCGCACAGAGAGGGGAATGGGAAAAACTAAACACAATATTTTCTTAAAAATCGAAAGGGATTTCTCATTTTCTATTTTTTCTCTGTGTTCTCCGTGCACTTTGTGGTGATAAATTCCTAAAAGTGAGTGGGTAGTATTTAGCGGGAATGATTGAGCTAGTTCTGCAATTACCTCATAATGCCCATTCCGTCTATTCCGTCCATGTTGTCTATACTCATCGTTTGTTACATTTGTTAAACAATTTAATTTCAATCTATTTAATTTTTCAAATTACAATAAAAAAATACACATAAATAATTGAAAAAGTTAAACTGAAAATTGAAGAAAAGTGGAAGTGAGTGATCGATCTGAGAACAGAGAGGCGTTTGGCATAGAACTGGCTATACATAGATAAAACTGATGAGGTGGCCAAGCAAAGGCCACCGAGGCTCCTAGGGAACAAAACGATTATCAGTCTGGAAATGGAAATATTGCCTACATGATATAATGAGGGTGAGCAAGAGAGGGAGCAGAGTGGAGGCAGTCAGTATGGTTAGAATAGAGAAAGTACAAGAGCTAGCTGAAGCCCTACAACAGAAGAAGAGTGTCTACTTGACTTGTTCTGGTCAGTGGGGCGTGAAAAGTGGATGGCTCGCTGGTCTGCAACAGATGACAGGGTTGGGCAGTAATCGCCTTGTTGCTGTCACACAGCAATTCATCAAAAGTCTCGACGCTTTAGAAGCCGTTCCTGTTCGCTTTGGCCATGACCAAACGATTGATCTAGCTGGTTATCTTGCTGCTGCTATTGCTCTTTCAGACAATCTTGCTAACCATTCTTCTCTTCGTTCCCAGGAAATACGCCTCCGCCTACAAGAGCGCCTCATCGCTCTTCAATATCGTCTAGAAGCTGTTAATGGTGGTGTTGACGCTGCAGAGATAGACCCAGCTATCACGCAACAGCTAGCACAGTTAGCGACTGAATGGAAGCAGCAATCTGTGGCCACTTATGGTCTAACCCTTTCTGCTGGTGACATGCGTCGTTTAGAGGACGCCAGCCGCTATGGTCTCTTTGCTGCTCAACTTATCGTAGACAGCACTCTGCGTGACACCTTCTTCCAATGGATCATCCGAGATCAAGTCGATCCAGCTGTCTTTATCCAATACCCTGCATTGCGCGACCGCCTCACTGCTGCCAACCTTGCTCCTCGCATTGGCCGTTTTGGTGGTGATCTGGCCCGTATTCAAAAAGTGAACGACCAAGGGCTAGTACGCAAAATTGTCACACTTCCTTTTGAAGGCCAAGAGATCAGTATCCTTGATGAACAGCGCACCGTGACACTGCGTGGCCACTATCACATCACCATCAAGCAAGCTCTTGACATCTTTGCGAATAAGCTGCAGCGCGTTGGTGACCTAGAGTTCTTCGGTAATGGCATCAACAACTGGAATGCTCACCTGCTTGGTTGGTGGGATACTGAAGCTAATAAATACCATCAAATGGACGTCAATGGTGTCGCCTGGTGGAAAGGGCTGCCAATCATGGAGCAACTCACACTAGACCAAGTGAAAGCACGTTATGGATCACACTTAGATGGACAACAGTGGTTGCTCGCTGTGCATGCGACCCGCACCACCCGCACCCTCAACCCTGATGCTAGCCATGCCTTCATCGAAATGGTCGTTCCGATGATTGAAGGTAACTATGCTGTCTATGCCATGGGTAAGTTTGCTACTACCTATGCCGGAAGCCTCTTTGATTCGTTGAAACTCTTCACAGCAACGCTGCCAGCTACGATTGCCTATCCTGATGAAAATATCTTTTATAGTCACCGTGAGCACGCTCAGCGCCTCTTTACCTTAAGCGCCGCTGAAGGAATAAACTATATGGAATCCATCCGAAAAGATATCTTGAAAGCCCGCAATGGGAGTCTGACCTATCAGATCGAATCTGAGAACTGTGCAAAATGGATTCAAGATAAGCTGGAAGAGCATCTCGGTAGTGAACGTGTTGGCGACATGTTCCGCATTGCCATGCTGGACACAGAGCCTCCCGGTGCTGCCGCTGGTCTCTTTGCGATGCTACGTTTGCTCCCTAACGAATGGCACAGCCCCGTGCTCTCCGTCTTGCACTACATCATTGGAGCATGGCGCGGTGTTTGGATAGAAGAAAATGGACGACGCGTTTGGGTGTCTATCACCACAACACGCTTCTGGCAGGACAAGGTCTGCTACCTGCCAGCGGTTATCCACTACGAGCGCGAACAAGCAGCCTCTCTTGCTGCTGTTACTGCGAGCGAACCTGTTGTTCACCTACAACCCGATTCGATTGTGCAGGCTTATTAAACTTACAAATTGCACTATTTGCCATAGCTGCGTATGATTCTCCTGAACGTATCTTTTCACGCGGTAGTTTTTGTCGTGAACGAGCCCGTGTGCGTGCCCGAACCCCATTGATGGACTTCGGGCTCGGGTACGCACACGGGCTCGGGCTCGAGTGGGAACATAGGTGAACATGTACTCGTGAATTTCCTATCTCATACTGATAGTGGAGATACATAAAGAGGCATCTTATAAGTCATTTGAGGCTTTGATTATCCATGATATCAGCAGTCAATGGGCCGGGAAGTCAGCCTTCCCTGTCAATAGAAGCAGTAGCGCGTAAGCCGCAACAACAACTGCCTTCCCTAGCAAATACCACTTCTTCTCTTGGGTCTTCTTCCGCTGTTTCGTCTATCGACTGGAAGCAGTGTAAGGTACGTGTCATGGAGATCATGGAGTTGATGCCAGACCTCAGCACAGTCTTTGAGTGTACCGGTACCATCGTCATGCTGACATGCAAGGTGTTTCCTACGCCGATACGTGTGGCATTCGCTGCTGCGTGCCTGTTGAACTTTACTCTAGTGGTCCCGATGGCCACGCACCTATACCACTTGGTAGTCAGGCTGATACCTAAGCTGTCCAAGGGGCTGGCGCTCGATTATACCGTTAAATTGGTGTACTGGGGTTCTCTGGTAGCCGTGTTTAATGCCGTTGGTCTTCTTGGAGTAAGGGAATGCTGCAGAATGCTTCACAAAGGCCATGGCCTTGTGGAGAAGATGCTAGGTTACCTATTGCCCTGGATTGGCTATGCCATGAGGGTGTCCACTTACCTTCAGATTGCTGACATCGTCAGTGGGACAACATTCCAGCGTGAGATTGATGTCGCTCTCAAGTGTGACGACAAGCCTAAAAACAAAGAATCAATTTTACGTTCTATCTTTGGTACCTCTGTTAAAGGATATGCCTCTGAGGAACTGTCAACAATGCAGAAGACAGCCCTGAGAGCCCTACACGTCTTAAAAGAACGTCGTCACTACCTGCGTCGTGTTAACTACAGCGCTGGTGGCAAAGGGCTAAAGGCACGAATTCTAGAACTAGAGGCACAGCTGCGTAAACCTTGGCAACGCAATCCCTCAGAGTTTGTTCTCGCCTCCGCGGAAGCCCAAAGGCTGGCGCGTGATCTACGTACGAAGTCCATCCAGCAGACGCAGTACCAGATTTTTGGTTTGGGCGCCAACATGTTTGCTCTGATGGCAATGACAGCAACGCACGCTATCGCCATCCCAGTGCTATCCATAGGCTCTGCTATCTGCTATATGTCGCAGACCGCTTACGGGTGGAAAATGCCCTCAACAGTACCTTATAAGCGTCCGCAAGAAGCCCAGCTGTCGGAGTACGAACGGGCCCTTGAATCGATCGCTCATACAGTGGTACAGCATCCTTAATCTTCGCCCAGCGCAGCCAGGCTGTGGAGTGCGCAAGCTTGCTTGCGCTTTCACTTTTTAAGATGCCCAGATACACGGAAAGCTAGTCCGAGATATGGATAGCCTGCTCTCGGCTTAGTTTGCGAAAACGCTCCGAAGCGGCAGCATCGCCCCCGCAGTGGTAGTAAAGACTCAGCTGGCGGAACAGCTGCCTCTTCTCCCATAAGAACGCTTTGGATAGCCAGCGCGACCCCTCGCCGATATCGTTAATAAGATGATGGCTTGTGAGTGACCAGATGCGTGGATAAGGAGTGTCGAGGACACCCGAAAAGTGCACCTCGGCGATCTCTTGCCCTTCAGAAGCTTGTAGCCAACAGCCGTAGAGGAAGAAAAGTGGACTCGATTCGTTGCTGAGCATGGCGACAGGGAAGTGCTGCAGCATCTCACTGGCAAGAGACCACTGGTTTTGTTGCAGGGCCGCCCAGATATGGTAACATTGGAGTGTGAAACGGTCTTTAGCCGTTATCTGCAATTCGTATAGCTGCTGAATGAAGTCAGCAGCTAAGGAAGCCATTCCAAGATCTAGGGCTTCTTCCAGTAGATGAATGGCTAGCCTTATTTCAGGGCCTTGCAACTTGATCTTACCGCTCGCTAGAAAGCGGCCAATGCCATCCGATACCGCTTGTACATGCGCACCGATGGCTACCTGGATCAGTTCTAGCGTGTCTTGCAACCCTTCCAACGTCTCTTTGCTCACTGTTGTTTTGAGGTGATGGATGGTCTTGTCCGCCAACTTCCAACACCCCAGCTCAACTAGTGAGAAGAGGGCATTGCCAATCGCGACAGCATCGGCCACCGGTGCTGCTACGACCTGTTCGATGATTTCTGTGAGGACATAAGGTTTAGCTAACCAGAAAGCTAGAGCCACCATGAGATAACGATCTTTTGTCTCTTCGCAAGGCGCCTCTGCTGGACAAGGTTCCAAGAAGGGAAGTGGCTCCCAATGTTGCTGTAGACTGTCGAAGAGCTTTTGAGCGTTGGCGGCGGCGGCCATATGAGGCAGGTGCCTGACCATCAGCAAGACGAAATTGTAGGTCGCCATGCGATGACGGCGGGAACATTCATGCATGCGGTGGGCGATGTGCTCTTGGATGGCACGAAGTAGCGGGTGCTGTGGGTAGCGCCTAAGGGCCATCTCAAAGCACTTGATCTCTTCTTCGTAGTCTCCTTGCGCCTGGTAGACGATTGCTTTGCCCAAGTATTCCAATGGCGCACCAGGCGTTGAATGCAGCTTCGCGAATTCCTCTAAAGCCTGTTCGTAATATTTATCTGCCTCGATAGGGTCTTCACTGTGCTTAGCGCGCTCTAACAGCGTGATGCCAGCGCGGAAGAGAGCTTCGCGCCCTTCAGCCCTGCCAGGGAAAGAATAGCCAATGCGGCGGTATTCGACCAAAGCTGTCTGATAGTCTTTGTGCGCTAGGAAAGCGTCGGGGACCGCTAGACAAGAGACCGTCAAGTTCTCGCTGCGGCCGGAGATCGTGAAATCTTCAATCGTGAAGTCGAGGTCGCGGCTGAGTAGCCCCACGTGTGTACCAGCCAAAGGCAGGTGACTGATGAAAGAGAGCTGCAGCTGGTCATTCAGGTAGACATGGATGTTGTTGTCGATCTTCTCAAGGCGCACCTGATAGGTCACACCCGTCTGCAAAAACGTGTCCGAAGCACGCATGACCTCGACATTAGAACGCAACAACTTGGTGTCGCGGTCGCCCTCAGAACCCAACCAAAGACAATAACCATCGATGAGATGTCGTCGTTCTGGAGCCTCAGGGACATTCATCAAAAGCCCCAAACCAGCCGACTGCGGCCCCAGCGTCACCCGCGCCTGTAGCTGCAGGTTTTGCGGAAAACTAGGTCGCGAAATCATCAAACTAAACCAGTCTGACAACACAGTGTTGCGCGTAATCTCGACATGCTCAGCAATCAGAACATTCTCTTGAAACTCCCAGTCGCCCTTCTTCTGAATGTCCAAGGAGCCAAGAGGAAACCATTCAGAACGCCCTTCTAAGAAGATCTCCAGGTCCCTAATCATATCGGCAACAGCGCGATAACGCTGTTCTGGATTAGGTGCCAGCATCTTATGGCAGATCTGAGATAGCGCTGGAGGCACTTCACGGTAGGGAGCCACCTCAGCTGGATCCAGCAGCACCTCCTTGTGCATATTCTGTCGGAAGTCCCGTAACGTCTCCCTTTTAAATGGAAGATGCAGAGTCAAGATTTGGTAGAGCGTGACACCTAAAGCATAGATATCCGTTTGGACGGTAGCCGGATGACCCAACGCGCGCTCTGGAGACATATAGGCGATGGTGCCAACCACCTTACCGATGTTAGTGAGATGACGTAATGGATGTCCCTCCGGGCTTGAGTCGCTGCTAGCCTGAGTTTCGTCAGCTTCAAGAGGCCCCTCTAGCAACTTTGCTAAGCCCCAGTCTAAGATCATCACCTCACCAAAGCGCCCCACCATGACATTTTCGGGCTTGAGATCGCGATGTAACACACCCTTGTCATGGGCAAAGGCTACAGCCTGGCATACCGAGACAAAAATACGCGTTAGCGCCGCGATCGAACCGCCAAGGTGGTGCTGTGCCTCTCCACGTTTCTCTTGCTGTCGTGTCGCCCGCAAAATCTGCTTGAGCGATTCTCCTTCGACGTAAGGCATTGTGTAGTAGAGAAGCTCATCGGCCGCGTGAATCGAGTAGATTGGGATGATGGCCGGATGCATCAATTGACTTGTGATACGCGCCTCCTTGAGGAAGCGGTTGTAAAGCAGATGCTTCTCTGCCAAGTCCTCGCGGATACGCTTGAGGGCAATCCGTCGCCCGCACGTCGTATCGTAGCAGAGGAAAACCTCGCCCATACCACCCTTACCTATGCTTGATAGGATCTGGTAGGGACCGATGGAAAACTGCACCTCCTCCTTGCCAGGAGTGTGACCACGGACTAACGCTACCTCGCCAGAATCTCCATGTAATGTGTCAGTGCTGACAGACGTGTGAGCCAGCTCAGCCGTCTTATCTGTCGTCAAGCCCACAGGTGCGCCACAGTAGAGACAGAAATTCAAGGGCGAGACAGACGGCAGCCGCTCGTGGCATGAAGGACATACCAGCGGTAAGGTTGAAGACTGTTCTGACGACGTCGGATCCTTCATTCTTGACCACTACCCAGTAACAAAGCCCACGGATTATTGTGTCAGGCTCTAAAAATTGTCACGCGCAAAGCTTATACCCAAACAAACTGAAAAGTTGGCTATGGAGCGCGCCAAAAACCCGGGGTTGGAGCATTACAAACGACCTAGTATTAAATAAATACAAGGTCGTTTGTGATACTGCCAACCGCGGGGATTTTCGCGCAGCTCCATAGCCAACTTTTCAGTTTGTTTGGGTATACATTGCAGCGGTTTCGCGGAAAAAGCAATGGGTTTTTTATTGTATCCTCTCTGCGAAGCAGTGAGATCTTATGTAGCCATGGGTGCTGCTACAAAGTAGTAAACCCATGGAAAAAGCAAATAAGACATTCCGACCGCCATTTCCACGGATAAGTCACATACATTGTATCCTCTCTGCGAAGCAGTGAAACTTTATGTAGCCATGGGTGCTGCTACGAAGTAGCAAACCCATGGAAAAAGCAAATAAGACATTCCCACCCCAACGGGGTGGTGCTAACTCATTGGAAATTAATATGTTATTGGAGAAAATCGATGATATTGACCAAGCATAAAACATAGTCTCGTACAAGCTACTCTTCATAAAATATTGACTTATAGCCCTACCCAAAGGTATAGTGGCGGACTCAATTTAGCTTCTCTTTGCAAACAAGGTGAATAGACATGGGTGAGATGACAGTAGGATCGATAGCGAAACATGTAACAGATACAAATTGGTCCAATCCCGTTGTAAGACAGATCGAAGAGTGTGTTAAGGCTGGTAAGACAGCTGAAGCTGCTGCCTTAGTGTTCAAGGCGATGGCTTATTCCGCATTAGACAGCCTCCGTGAGCTGGTCTGGGCAGGTTTAGCTGTTCCGTTAACCATTGGCTATTGGGTTGGCATTGCTAGTACCAAACCCATACCACCGTTGGTGCGCCTCTTACGCAGCCTTGGGCATGTGACGGAGTTCATGGCTCTTGCCTGTAACTTCCCCTTTGTCGTGGCTTATCCCACCATCGTCTGCCAGCTCCACCGTAATCTGCACTTACTTGGAGATAAAACACCTTCTCATGGCCCTTCCACAGTAGACTCACAGCCATCTGCCGAAACGACAGCGCCTTCTCATGTAACGACAGCATGGCACGCGATTTCTCATTACGCCGACCTGATCCTCAGCGGAAAAGATCTTCGCTTTACCACCGCGGCTTTGGCTGCTTTGGCAAGCACTGGATATGTTTTGGGTAACCTCCTGCGTCCACAAGCGATTATCCCGCCGAATCAACCCGAGTCGGTGGTTGATGACCTTCCGGTGTTTGAACCACATAATATCACCCCTCCTCCTGCCTTTGACCCCAATTTCAGCAGGAGTAATATGACTGGGACAGCACAATGGCTCTGGGATCAGACGACTTGTCTAGAACGGCCAGAAGTACCTCTAAACCAATCTCTTATCTTACGTGATTCGCTGAACGCAACCCATAAGCAGTTCCACAGTTATTGGGTTGATGCACAGAATTCTAGTGCTGCGCAGAATTCTGGTACCGCTAATTCCCAGGTCCCAGTTCAGCACCAGCCTCTTTCTCTGGAAGGGATTATTTCAGTCCTGACTTCTATAGGCAGTTTAGGGCTTTTGGCACTCGCAGTATATCAGCATAAGATGTTGATAAATAACAGCATGAAGCTAGTAAACTTTGTTTCTTCTGCTTTTGTAAGCTGCAAGACCAGAATAGCACAGGCAACGAACAGAGGTGGAGGCACACCTTCTTCGCAAATAGGTAATCGTCGGGTGCAAAAGAATCGAGGCAGCGCTCAACCTCCTCGGCGAAGCGGTTCAAGAAGCAGCGTGGCGAAAAATAGACGCAACTGGAAGACTAGACTTTGGAAGTGGGTCTGCTGTCGGAAATAAGGCTTGCTAGCTGACCTCAGGCAAAACATCACCATCCCTAATTCTTGCGCGAAGCGCCGCACTCTAAGGCGCTTCGCGCAAAGAATTAGGAAGTCTGTGGGTCGATAAAGTGTTATCTGCCTTTCCACACTCCCAAAAAAGAAAAAGCGCGAGCAAGCTCGCGCTTCACAGCTTCGCTGCGCTCAGCGAAGAAGATGCAAAAGTTGTGAATATCTGCTGATCTTTATGACTTGCTTCTGCTCATAACGCCGAGAGCGACGAATCCACCTATCACCCCTACCGTTAGGATACCTAGCCAGATATTAGTCCACCTTAATGACACGGGTTGCACAGAAGACTGTTGGCTTGGCAATAAAGGTTGTAGCTCTAAATCGCTCCCATCCCCACTACTTTGTATGCTAAATTGACGAACTGCCGTGGCAGGACTTAGCATTCTTTCAATGCTCTCCAAACGAGTAGTCAATGCTTTCAACAGATTAGCCACCTCGCTATCTGAATTGGGGGAGCTGATTATCTGAGCTGCCTCTGTCTCCTGCGGAATCCTAGCCAACAACTGTCTTAGGAGCGCCACAACTGTGGATTGAGAGCCTGAATGGGAAGAAGAACCGGTCGTTGTGGGCTCGCTTCCTAGAATCTGTAGTACCTGTAGCATTTGTTGCGAAGATGCGAGTGTATCAAGCCTCGTTCCTAGCGTTGCGATCGCAGTGGCCGTTTCGCTGCTCTTTGTTTCAATCAAACTTTTCAGTTCCCCTATTCCAGTAGTCAAAGACAATTGTAGAGCCTCTATCGCCAAACCTTCAACGCTCTGCTTAAGATCCTGGAGAACCGCTGATAATGACAGCCCTGAGCTAGTAGAAGTGGTTGTTGAAGGCGTTTGCCCTATCTGTGCAGAGATGGCGCCTATTGACGTCAAGATAGCTCGAAACTGCGCTAGATCAGCGCTGCTTTGAAGCACTCTTGTGAGAGCCTCAGAAATATCTTCAGGAAGCTTTTCAATGGTAGCAGAGCCTGTTCTCGCTCGGTCTTGGGCTGTTGCTAACTCTTGAGCAGCTGCCTCTTTATATTCAGCGACTAACCGTTTTATTCCCTCTATGCCCTCTAGAAGAGGTTGATGCGAATCTATTGGCTGTTTTCTAAAACTAAGTGATCGTTGAATCGATGACAGTTGCTTCTGGATATTGTCCAATATCACATCTTGATTTGTTGGCGCAGCTCCTCTCATACCACCTCTCAATCTTCTTTGTGAGCTGCCAGGAAATCCACGATTTGGTGTTGGCAATAAAGAGAGTGGAGAAGGTGGGCCACCATCAGGTGATAGTACGGTCGTATTGCTTTTTATCTTTGCCAGCGGACTACGACCAGGTAGTCCAGAGTCTGCAGAGCGGCTCACCGATCCAAAATTGCTTGTAGAACGTGGTGTGGGTGTTCGTTGAGCTTTTTTTACCGGCGATGAAATGGGCGTAGTGTTTCCGCCAAGACCTTCATGATCACTAACATCGCTTTCGCTTAAATGAAGATCATCCGCGTAGTACTCTTGCTCGTCGTTTTTCTGTGCCCCTGCCGTGTAGGTGACTAGCCAAGCTAGATTTTGAGCTGAGCTATTAAGGTACTGTTGAAACTCAGGAACTTCGCATAATAATAGCAATGCTTCGGCCAAGTCGCGTGAACGCAGCAGACTATTTTTTTCGAGGACATCGAGTGGAGCAAGGACAGCATCTAGTTGGGGGATAAGTCGATCCACAGCTTGAGTCAGTGTTTCTGGCAGACTAGGTTTCACTGGTGTTGAGGGTGTCGAAGTTGTTGCTGTCGAAGAAGTATTTTTGAGAGCCTTATTGTATTGTTTAAGTTGTTTGTCATAGGCATCGAGCTCCTGATTTATCTGTTCTAGCAAACTGTCAAATTCGTCCGGAGTCGATGAAGAGCTTTCGGCTCCCGTTAACGACGGAATCTTTATGTCGGTCTGTTTGCTCAACCATTCTTGTCCGGTAGCATAAATAAGGGCAGCATTTGCATTTTTATTATAGGATTCTTCTTCACTAAAATCTTCGCTGTCAGATAATCCGGAATGATCGGAGGATCCTCTCATAAAAGCATCAAAGCTAGGAATGTCGTGCAGAAACAGCCTCATCACCGTACCGTAGAAACGGGGATTTTTCAATCGATTGTCGGTGACAATGTCTTTCATTTGCTCAATAACAGCATTGAAGACCGTTTTCCACTTCTCTAGTGTTTCTGAATGAAATTCCCCTTGTTGGTAAGGCTTTGATTTTCCCTCCATTAAACTCTTTGTTGTGATGCCCAGGTTATACAGCTGGTTTGCTGTGAATCCTCCCAAAGTGGGCTCTGCGCGGGAACTACCAAACAAACCAAAACCAGAAAACCAGGACATCTCGATCTCCTACAGTGTCGTTAATGTGTTGCGATAATGATAAATGTTTATTAGGGGGGTTATTCTATTAAATGATGGCTTTATTGACAACAGAAAAGTCTAACTTGTTAAGCATAATTGCCTTCTTCGCCAAATCTACTGACGCCTTTACCTTTTTCTTCGCCTAGCGGAGCGAGGCTGTGGAGTGCTCGAGCTTTCACTTTTTGACGAACCTGAAGCAACAGAATAGATAGAAAAACCAAGTCGGTTCTGCAGTTCTCAACAAGATGGAAAAACACCCTAAAAATATGCTACGACAACTCTTTCGAATTTTTTCTCGAATTCCATTTCTCTATAAATCCTTTAATTGATATATTAAAACGTTCAGTTAACACGATGATGACGTTTTTAACGCCTATCTCATCGGTGTACGAGGGGTGATGAGTGTGATCACACGAACAGCTGATTCTTCTTTCGATTTGAATGCCTCTTGGACGGTTTCTGACGTTAAGAGGATTCAGCTGTTGGAGGAAGCGGGAGGGATTGTCAGCCGCGTCACAGCAGCTTCTGTAGTGTTAACATTGCCGGCCAAGTGTTTAGCGGATTTTGGTCGTCAGTTTTTCTTTGCGGTGGTGACACTGCCCATGGCGATTGTTAAGAGCCTCTCCCGTCTTGTCGGCATGCCAAGACTTTTTCCACACATTGATTCGCTTGAAAAGACCATACTGCATATGTTGCGTGCTTTGGCCTATCTTTCGGCTGCTATTGCGGTTACTGTAACGATTCCCTTTGCCATTACTTTTCCTCATACTGTCAGTGCGTGGATCTGTGATACCCTGCATCTGTGCGACGCATGGGTTGTGTTGCCTGAACCTGTGAACGAACGTGATATCGAGAACCCCTTACCGCCAATTATGAAGCCGATGATTAAGGCAGGAACAGTACTGACACAGCCTAAAGTATGGCCACAGCGACTTGCTTCTGTGGTGTTGTTTCCTGGACGTGTTGGATTGGGAGTAGCCAGGAAAGTAGGGCAGTTGGACGATAAGTTGACGGAGATGTTTCCTGAAGCCATGTTCAGAATCAAGATGCTTGTTGGGATGGCTGGTCTTGTAGGTGCAGGAGTTGGTGGTGTGATCGCGAAGCGGTTCATTGACCGTTATAGATATGCCTTACCTGATCCTGACAAGATACCCTGTGAGCCCATCTGTTTACCACATGAATCGCCGATGGTCACCAATGCAAGTGGCTATCCCATTTTAGCTCAGATCAAGTGGAAGGTCCATGAGTCGGTGTACGATCGTTCGTTACCCTCGCCGAATTCGAGTTTAGCACTTGTTGATCGCAATGTGCGTCTTGTAGGCCTTGTGCGGCAGAATTTTGCGAACTATACTCCGCCAGTGGTTCCTGATTATGTGGGAGACAACATATCATTTTTTGTTGCTGGGATAGCTGTTGCGATAATCGCGCTTTTCGCCATTGTCCAGTGCGTGAAGTCCTACTGCCACCGTGAGGATAGCACTACATCTGCTTCTTCTCATCCTTCGACTCCATTACCACTGCCATCATCGTCTCCATCAACTAGTTCGCCTGCCAACACGGTGCTTGCTTTACAGAGTGCGACTACTACAACTCCAACCATTGCGGGAGTGGCGCTTCAGCTGTATCAGGACTTGCAAGCTGCGGCCTCTGACATGGCGGTTGTCGAAAAAACTAATGAAGAGTTAAGTCGAGCTCTTGATCAAGCGCGGCAAGAGTTGCAGCAAAGCCAGGATCAGCGAAGTAGCCAAGACCAGCACATCCAACAATTGACGCAGGAGCAGATGGAATTGAAATGGCAGTTGGATTTTGCGACCACTCCGATTGACTTTTCTATGTGGCCTACAAGTCAGATATTAGCCTATCTGACACCAATCGTTGGAAACGAGTTCATCAAAGCTAAGAGCAAGCTTGTCATGAGGCTTTGGATCGAAGAGGTCTTCCCTTGGGCCATCTATCTAGTCTTAAGCGACCTCATCAATCGTACAACCCCTATTACCAAAAAACAACTTGTAGACATGTCTCATCTAGCCTTTGACCAGGTGTTGGATCGATACAAAGGATCCAAACCAGATTCCTGGTCATGCCTAAATGGAACCAGTGATAGCTTCACCGCTCTGATGGGCAAGTTTGTGAGGTTATTCAATAATTCTCCTATTACTGGCCTAGGTATGAGACAAGCTGGTGTGGAACTGGAGGATAAACGATCTGAGCTCATTACTCTTATATGGGAGTTCCGCGAACGTCTCCTTCAGGCAGCTCAGCAGCAGCCTCTCCAAAGTGGCCCATTGATGCTATCGCCTGCTGGACCACCCTTAGGGCTAATTGGTAGTCCCGCCTCCACAACCCCACCATCGACTCCTCTTCTTCTTATGCCTCCGACAACCAACTCCTAACAAACCTTCTCCCCTTTCGTCGACCGCAGAGACGCTTTTACTTCATTTTCCTCTTCGCCGACTACAGCGAAACTCTTACCCCTAGCCTCGCAGCGACACTTTGAAGTTCTTTAGCCGCGGTAGCGGCGATAGTGCGCCTGTAATGTCAACTAACCGGCGGAGTGATAGTCCTCGCTCGATCTTTCTAGTGAATTTAATGTAGACAACTGGTTGTAGAGTAATTCAGGACGTGATTCCAATGCGATCAGCGCTGTAGATTTTCGAATAAATATTGACTTATATGAAATACTTCTCTACATATATAGAGAACCTTTTACTATCAATCCAAACAAATAGGAGGTCGGTATGTGCGATGACGTTAGTTTTGATTCAGGAGTAGCTGTAGATTATGGGTGGAACGAGTTGCCTTTGACAGATGGTATGACCAATTCATCCGATTCAGCTTATCATGAGGCTATTTTCTCTCCACCTTCGCATCTTCTATTTTACAATTCGCCTTCATATAGACTAGACGAACGTATTCCATCTCGATTAGATCACAAGATGTCTCAGATCGCCGCCAATCGGTCTATTGCGCCATCGCTTAACGCTGAAAGCGGAACCAGCTGGGAGTTTGGATACGAGTATTCCTGGGGTGCAAAAGATGATGATGGAAGTGGGAGCTTCTATGGTCGCGGTGAGGTACATGATGATGATGGATACTATATTGAGGGAGAAATAAGACAGGCAGAAGATGGGTCTGGGAAAGCTGGTGTTCGAGGTGGTAAGAGATAATATTATTTTTATTCCCCAAAGACACTTTAAGAAAAGATAGTCATAGCTTCTCAAAAAATCATGGCCAGCACAACAGGTCAGTGTGGTATGATTTTTTGAGAAGCTGACGAACAGCTTGGAAAATATGACGAAACCAAGCGTTAAACGCGCGTTATATGATGTTGAGTTATGACCAAAAGAATACGCCAAGTCGGTTCTATCGTATTATTAGTTTTTGGATGCATATCCTTTCTCCTCTATTCGACAGATGATCTTGTTGTTTCTGCACCTCCGATTTCTACCGAACATTGTGAAAGTGCATATTTCAAGTATATTCCTGTTATGTTAACGGATAATAATGATATTTACATTGATACTGTAATAGATGGTAAGTTCTATACTCTTTTGTTGGACTTAGGTTTTAATGGCTTTGTCAGCTTGCAGGATGATCGTTCTGATCGGCTCGCACTTCAAAAAAAAATAGGTGTCAGTACAAGGTATAATATTAGAGGTTCGGCGTATTCCGTTAGCCGTTACAAGGTATCTAGAGTTTGCTTAGGCTGTTTTTCGTGGACAGACGCCATTATTGAAACACGTCCTAAAGAGATTTCAATCCAAAATCGGTTTACAAAAGATGGAACTGCTCCCAAAATCAAACACGATGGTCTTTTCGGTTGGGTCCCTTTTGAGTGTTTTAATTTATTCTTAAATATCAGAAGCGGTGAGGCCGCTTGCTGCTCGGATATCAAAACATTAGAGCAACAAGGATATGCTGTTAAAACGTGGGCTTGCGTTCCTCTCTTGCTTGATCGCGGTTTAGTTGAGTTTGAAGTGACAACACCTGATGGAACGGTACGATGCTGTGTGGATAGCGGTTGTAGTGTCAGTTTTGTCAATAAGGAGTTAATCGGAAAGTCATTAACCGAATCTTGCTTTGATTCAAATAATTTTGTAAATTATCCTTTCTTAGTAGTAGGTGAAGTGGACTTGGGGCCAATCGTATTACGCCAAATTCCCAATCATCTTCCTATTTCGATTCCGCTTACGTTAGGAGTGGATTTCCTATTAAAGCATCAAGTTTTCATAGATTTTCGACAGAAATTGATTTACCTCTCTCAAGACTAGTTTTATAGATATAGCTCTGCAGCATACCCGCCCATTCCTTTTTGTAACTTTTCAAAAAGTTCTGGCACGTGATGATCTAGCGAGCTGAGGCGGTCTGGGCATTTCGTGACGAGGGAATAGCGTCAGCTATTTCTGAGGAGCGAAACGCCCAGAATGGTCAGCACAGCAGGTCAGCGCGGCAGGACTTTTTGAAAAGCTACAGGCAGCTTGTGATGGCTCAAATTCTAAACAGGACAAGCTGCTCTGTACCTTCCAGTCTTTCTAACAAGTGAAAGCTCGAGCAAGCTCGCGCTCCAAAGCTTCGCTGCGCTCAGCAAAAGAGAGGAGCGGTTTGGAATTAACCATGGTTAACCTTGGTCAATTTGCTTCTGATGGTATTCCTCAGTTTCCTTTCTGATAGCTTCTAGTGCTTCCTTGTAGGTCTCTTTGGTTATTTCTTGGTAGTTGCAATATTTGTCATTAGGATTATAGGTCCTGTAATAGATATCTCCTAGAAGATAGCTAACAACTCCTATGTATGGATGAAAGGTCTCAGCTCCGCGCTGATCCGTAAAGAAAATTGCAATTTCCGTATTCTTTTCAGTGAATGGTGGAGAATAGAGATAATGATCAACTGTTGGAATTTCATGAGCTGCTTCGACCATTTCATTCACACAAGCGACGATCAGTCTTCTAGCATCATTTTTATCAGCAAAGCCTACTGATTTAAATGAAATAAAAATATCGCGAATAGGTCCTCCAAACATGGCAGAACCTGATCCAACTGCTGATAGATGGTACTTTTGGGCCAATCTTTTACAGGTTTTTTGCTGTACGAGTCCTACCATCTTTCGAGCTTGCTCGATTCGCGCTTCAGGCCAATCTTGAGCCATCAATGGAAATGCAAATAATGATGTTACCAATAAGATAACAGCTTTCATATGTGTCCTCCCAGCCTTCTCAAAAGTGAAAGCTCGAGCAAGCTCGAGCACTCCAAAGCTTCGCTGCGCTCAGCGAAAGAGAGAAACGGTTTGGAGTTAATCATGCTTAACCTTGGTCAATTTGCTTCTGATGGTATTCCTCAGCTTCCTTTTTGATGGCTTCTAATGCTTCCTCGTAGGTCTCTTTGGTGGATTCCTGGTAGCGAGAATGTTTGCTATTCGGATCGTAGGTATCGTAATAGATGATTCCGAGAACATACGTAACGATTCCAATGTGAGGATGGTAAACTCGTTCCCCTCGTTCGTCTTTAAAGAATATGCTGATTTCTACATTCTTTTCATTGAATGGTGGACAGTAAAGGTAGGAATCGATGGTGGAAATTTCATGAGCTGCCTCAATCATTTGTTGAATAGAAGCAATAATCAATCGTCGAGCATCAGCCCTATTTGCATATCCCATAGAGTCAAATGACAAAAATATATCACGGATAGGTCCTCCAAACATGGCAGAACCCGATCCAACTGCTGATAGATGGTACTTTTGAGCTAACCTCTTACTGGTCTTTTGCTGTACGAGTCCTACTATCTTTCGAGATTGCTCGATTTGTGTTTCAGGCCAATCTTGAGCTATCAGATTGGGTACGAATAGCATAACAACCAATGTAAATAAGACCTTCATATACGTTGTGCTCCACTTCGTTCATAAATTGATAAATGTTGTTGTATCCGGTCTTCATAGGTTTTACTTGTAAAGCTGTGGTCGAACCAACCGGCATCAGGATGGGAGGCCAACTCTCGGGTGGTGTGGCGGCAAAGGCGCGCGCCTCTTCGATCAATATAGGGCACTGGATCATGTAACGGACTCTCATGACGGTAATGGATCACTTGACGGCATAAATTATCCTGAATATAGGCAGCTGGTGCAATAGCCAATACCAGAATACGATCACGTAACTCCTTAGGATAGGTCATTAAGGCATTACGAACATGAATAGCTCCTTGACTATGACACACTTCGAGAATCGTTCCTCCTTTAGCTAATTGTTCATTCCATTTGCGGTGTAGACAGATGACAGGCTCTGTCGTGATACCCAAAAGTCCTAATACACATTCCACTAGGTCTACTAAGATACCTCCTGAGGCATTATGTGTGGAACACACATTGGCGTTTCCATTTAGCGAGGAAACATGCTCCGCAGATTCAGCTAAACTTTCCTGATTATTTTTTACACCGCAGGTGAAGTTGATGTTGCCTCCTTCTATTTCTCGTGACGGGATCAACTCATAGTTGCGAGATCGCATGTGAGCAGGACGCCACGATTCCCAATAAGGACAATGGTACATCTGACGGGTGAACAGATTACGGGTATTGCGACAGAAGGTGTTGAATGAATTGCGTACGTTATTCATGAAACCCGATGGGTTCCAATAAAGGCCTCCACAATATTGACAGCGCAATGCTAACAGTCCATATAAATCAAAATGGGTCAAGGGTTGGTTATGTACGTACGCATAAAGGTTAGGGCCATCGCCATACCCTGCAGGATCAGGTGAGGTCCAACGTGCTGTCACAGGATCATAATGACGTCTTCCAAAATGAATCAGTCCTGTCTCAATGTCGTGCCGTTTCGATGCAAAACGCCACGGATTAGCCGATGTGTCGACTTTCCGATAACTGCTACCGTCCGCAACATAAATGTCTGCTTCTCCAAAAGCTGTATAGCGGTACACTTCGGCAACGCGTCCACTATCGGCGTCAATCAATGCGACTACGTGCCCACTATGGTTGTGTATCGGGGCATAAATACGATCTCCTACTTCCACAGCTATAGCAGCGCCTATCTCAGCTCCAAGCCCTTGGCCCAACACGCGTAGTTCATCGAGCTTGCCTACGGCATTCATCTTACCGATTTCCATCTGTTCCTGATGAAGGTAGAGTTCCATGGGCTTAACTGTCCAATGCCCAGCAACAAGTTCGCTGCGTTCAGAAGCAATGCGTCGGTTGAAGCCGTCATAGAGGTAGCGGATCTTATAGGTGATATTATCTGTCACACTAATTAGGCGACCCAGCGCGTCATGGGCGTATTCCATGGTGTTGTCACCGATCTTCATGGCAGAGCGGTTGCCAAGTCGGTCATAGGTAAAATGACGTTCTCCTTGCCTCATCAATTGATTCAACGAATTGAGGTCACAGGTGTCATGATCTTTGCTTATCCGATTGTCCAGTGAGTCATAAAGGTACTGATGTGTCGATAATCCGGTTTCAGAGGTTAGCTGATATCTGCTGCCATAGGTGTAATGACAAGCGACTTCTCCAATAGCATCCTGGTGAGTAAGTGAGAGAAGATTTCCAGCTTTGTCATAGCCTTCTTCTGGGACGATTTCGCTAAACTGTGCCGAAAGGGCAGATCGTACTCTGAATAGCTTGTCGCGGGTATAGGTCACCTCTCCAGCATTCGCTATTCTAGTGGCTTTCAGCAAATGACCGGATAGGTCATAAGATTCACATTGATGCTGATAAAGTACCCGACCTTGTGGGTCTATGCGTTTTACCGTCTTAAGAAAAGCTGGGTCATATGTGCTTGCAATTACAGATCCATCTGGTAGGGTCAAGCGGGTGATGCGTCCTAGGCCGTCGTACTGATACTGTGTTGTTTTTCCATGAACTGTTTCAGTTGCTAGACGATTAGCGTTATCAAAACTTCTGCAGATTGTGAATCCGTCACGGTCTGTTGTCTGAATAACATTGCCATGCGAATCATAGGCAAATTCATGGACAAATGTTTGTTCAGAATCAAAGTAGGAACAGAGCCTTCCGAAATCATCATAGCGATAAGTAATCACACTGCCGTTGGATAGAATATCAGAGTCTTTTTGCCCGAAGCTATTGTAGACATAGCTGGTACGGCGTTGTTCTTGCGTGCCTGCTCCTTCTGTGAGTTCGACGACTCGCCCGAGCGCGTCGTAGCGCCATAGGGTGATCACTTCTCGATTTGCCTTTCCTTGAGCAATGACGGTGTCGATGCGTTTAGTGAGATTGCCTTTTGCGTCAAAAGCATTGGTTGCTTTAGCGATGAGCTCGCCGCATTTATCTTTACGCTCAATAAGTTCAGCTCTTCCTAATGCGTCGTAGGTGGTGATCGTTTGGATACCGAGAGGATCTACAACGGTTTTCCTCAACACACGTTGTTGAAAGGCGTTGCGATAGTCGTAGTCATAGTGAGTAAGCGTTTCATTTCTTTCTGCATCGACAATACTGCAGACTTGGCCATGGCTGTTGTAGGTGGTGATGGTCGTACAGGCACCTTCAGTGCTATAAGTGGTGACATGAGTGCGCTGCCCATTCATGTCATAGGCGTTGACCGTTCGAGTTAAGACGTTGCCGAGATAGTCTTCTTGCCTTTCTTCAAGAATGTTCTGGAGAAGGTCGTATTCGGTAATGGTGATCCGCACGTCATGTGGTGCTGAACCGTAGGTTTGGATCGTCTTATGACGACGTCCTAAGCTATCATAGGTATAGCGAATGGTAGTGCTGGGCTTGATGATCGCGATTAGGCGTGCAGCGCCATCGTATTGATACGTTGTGATATTGCCGTTGGCGTCTGTCTCGGATAGCAGTCGGTCACACTGATAGATCGCTGAGGTTGTGGATAGTAGCTGTCCTTGCTGTGAGTAGATGTCTTTTCGAATGCAATTGCCCCAGGTGTCGTAGGACAACTTGGTGGTAAGTCCATTGACTGCAGTTTGTTCTTTAAGGGTACCGTCTAGGTTGTAGACGCACTGTTCATTACTGCCATCGGGATTCTGTGTCGTGACTGGTTTACCTCGGATGTTGTAGGTTTTTTGCGTGACATTGCCATCAACGTCAATGGTCGTTACCACGTTATTGGCTATGTCATATTCCTGTTTTGAACTGAGTTGGATGAGTTTGCCTTCATCATTGACAAAAGGGGGAAACACAGTTTCTATGAGCCTACCTAATGGATCGTAGCGGTAAACGGTTTCTTGACCAAACGTATCGACATAAGCAATCTTGTTATTGCAATGATCATAGCGATAGGATTTTTTGAAACGGCGGCCATCGTCACATACGCGTTCTTCTGCAATTAGGCGGTTAGCGGTATCGTAGGTGTATTCAAAGTGGAAGGAATGATCTGGACCTTGCTCATAAATCTTGTTGCCCCAGGCGTCGTAACGCTTCTCTGTAATATGTCCCAAGGCGTTTTGCTCTATTATTGGGTTCCCCATGTAGTCAAATTCACGTCGAATAGAATAACGATGTTCGTGATGGCTATCATAATGATCTTCCTGAGTGACCCATCCTTCTTTTGAATAGGTATAGACTGTCTTTGAAAGAAATTGTTCTGTTCTAGATTCAAGGTCTAGGTATCGCTCTTCTACCACCTCGGGCAATCCAAAGCATGGCTTGTTATGCCGAGGTGTGATGTAGGTGATCTTGCGGCACGTTACGCCGGATAGATCATCTGGATTGTTACTTTGTCCATCGTCGTGGATGGTTTTGACGGTGACTCCGTAATCGTCGTAGACATGAAACTCTCGCGCAAGGATGCCTTTATCGTCTTTGATGAGTTTCTTGGTGATAAGGTGTGTTCCAGGACGATAGTCAATGACGATCTCTTTTCCGTTCGGATGTCGTTCCCAGTGCAATCTGTTGTGGGAATCATGGGTATAGCCTCGGCGGACGATATATTCTTCACACCCATTTAGAGCGGGTATTCCATCAGCATTGATTGTGGGGTTACTCGTGCAGATACCGCTTAGGTTACCAATTGTATGCTCTGCTGTGACATTATGCTTGCTGTCGTATTCGAGAAAGCGACAGGAGCGCACAATCCCTTGTTCATCGACAAGAGCTTTTGAAATCAAATTTCCTAATTGATTGGAATCTTTATGGCCCCAAAAAAAGTTCTCCGCACAATAATAGCTTTTTGTAGGACCGCCGCAACAACGGCGAATAGACTTTAATCGTTCCTGCTTATCCCAGATGTAGCATGTGTACTGCTCTCTCGCGTCTACTACCTGTGCCCAGTTGATGTACTTGTCGAAGTAGTAGTAAAAGCGGTGAGTGATGACACAGTTTTCGTCTGTTCCAACCGGAGCGTACAGCAATGAGACACGATGGTTACGTCCATCTTCTTTCTTCGTCTCGATTTTGTCTTTGCCTACTAGGTTAAGTCCGCTATGGTAGTAGCCGATTTTTCTAACAATACGACCTGCGACTATCTTGTGTTCGACATTGCCGCATCTCCAGGTCTTCCAGTTGTAATAGGTGTAATTTACTTTGGGGGCATTGGGGCGGTTCACCTCGGTGATATAGAAGTGATGATGTTTGTTGCGGTTCGGTTTGTAGGTAAAGCGACGCATCTTGTATTCGACTTCTCGACCATCGTCAGCTTGTATTTTCACCACCGGATAATCGTGCCCTAAGTACACCTGACCATAGTTAATCCGAAATGTGTTGAGTGTTTGCCCTCCTCCAGCGCTGGTGTAGCGCACATAGTCAATCAGCCGCCGTGTATCTGGCCCTCCTCCGTCCTCCAATTTGTCCAAATCATAGAGATGATTATCATAGAAGATCTCATTGCCATTAGGTCTTGTCTCTTTTCTAAGGATGAATCGGACTGGGAGGGGCTGTTCCCGTTTCCAAGGCTGTATCATAGGGGCAAATATTCTGGTGCAGCCATCGCAGAGATAGGTATGGATGTCATGGCTTCTTGGATAGTCAAACCATGCAATCTGGTTCTTTAAGTTTGTCTTTCCTGATATGTCGCCACTGCCGGTATTGGTATACCCGCTTTTATATTGCTCAACCCATTGTGGTGTGACCTTTTTCTCATGCGGAACATAGGAGACTTGATGTTGATCTCCTTTGTAAATGACGGCTCCTCCATTGCTTTCCGGAACGGTTAGTACAAGCTGATCGTCTGCCTTATCCATAATGGCGTAAGGATTGATATTATATGTCCAATTGCTAAAGAGAGCTTCGTTGGTCTGGATCAGCGAATTGTAAAAACGTTGTAGTTCGAGAGGTTCTGGAACTGGCATTGATAGATCGACTTCTGATTCTACATAAGAACCTGTGAGAATGTTGACACAGCCTCCAATAATGGAGGAGGGATCGCCCTCAACTTCTGAAAATGGAAGGTGATCTCTAACATGGGACTCAGTCGCCTTTAACGGCATATAGGATGCTGTTGCGATAACCACTAACAAGGCTAGCATACGTTTTGGGAACATATTTCTGATCTTTGCTCTCAATGTTTGTTTGTGAACTAAAATTTCAATTATTGAGTTCAACGATGTCAGATGTTGTGGAAAATTGACAAGTGGAATTTTTTGTTTCGTTGATTAAGAAAGGGGGGATGGACGATGGACATAGACTGAATAGACGTAATGGACATTATGAGGTAATTGCAGAAGTCCATTTTGAGGGCGAATCCGCGCTTTTAACGTCGGATTCGAATTTCTCGCAAATCGCCTATACCTAACAGGATATGTCGATTTGCGAGAAACCGAACCGACGTCAAAATCATCAAATTCGCCCTCAAAAGCGACTTCTGCAATTACCTCTTATAGACGTTTAGCTTCCTTTTACGTCTGTGTTGTCCATATCCATTCTGCCCTGTCAGTTGTTCTAAAGAGTGAAAGCTCGAGCAAGCTCGAGCACTCCACAGCTTCGCTGCGCTTAGCGAGAGAGATAAGTCTTGCTGCGCTGGGCGAAAGGGGGGTTAGTGGCGCAGGGGCTCCCACTCTTCTTGTGGTGTGGGGGGCTGTTCGCTGCCTCCAAGGTGCTCTGCAAGGAAGTGCTCAGCTGCAGCATAAAAGCGCAACCTATTCTGAGGCTGCGCAAAGCCATGGCCTTCGTCAGGAAAAACAAGGTATTCGACGGGTTTATCTTGCTGCCGCATGGCGCTGACGATCTGGTCGCTTTCATGCTGTTTGACGCGGGGATCGTGGGCTCCTTGTGCAATGAGAAGGGGACGGTTGATCTGATGCGCTTTAAAGAGGGGAGATCGGTCCTTCAATAGCTCTTCTTCTAACACAATGTCACCTACACGTCTGTTGAAGTGTGCACGTGCTGACTCCCAATAAGGGGGGAGGCTATTAAGAAGGGTAAGGAGATTCGAGGGGCCGACGACGTCTATGCCACAGCAGAATTCTTCAGGTGTGAAGGCTAAACCAACCAAGGTGGCGTAACCACCATAACTGCCGCCGTAGACAGCAACTTTATCCGCAGGGGCAATACCTCTTTCGACCAGCCAGTTTTTGGCGTCAAGGAGGTCGTCGTGCATCTTAGCGCCCCATTCCTTATCCCCGGCATTGTAGAAGGCTTTGCCATACCCACTAGAACCGCGGTAGTTGATTTGCAGGACGGCGTAACCTCTGTTAGCTAGCCACTGAACCACGGGATTGAAACCCCAGGTGTCGCGCACCCAAGGGCCTCCATGGACGTAGAGGATAGTGGGGAGCTCTTTAGCTTTTCTGCCAGCTGGAAGGGTGAGGTATCCTTCCAACTGAAGCCCATCGCGCGCTGTTATTTTGACGGGCTGCATAGGCACGAGGGTATAGTCTTTGAGCTCGGGTAGCGTGGTAAAAAGCTCTTTGGCGTGCTTACTAGAACGGTCATAGAGGTAGAAGGTGGTGGGGCTGTCGTCGCGCCGCGCAGAGACAATCCACTTGGTGTCATCTCTGGTGCGACTGACGATCTGAAATGCTGGTCCAGCAAGCTTCTCCAGGGTCTGAAAATCGTTTTTGATTCCTTTGTCGAGGATGATCCAACCGTAGCGGTCACGCTCGACGCCAACAGCTTGTAGGTGGTGTGTAGTGGGGTGAATGAGAATATCTTCTAGGTCATAGGAGGGGTCTTGGGCGATAACTTTCTGCTGTGCTGTTGTATTATCGATTTTAAGGAGGCGTACTGTGTCGTTATCTAAGCTAGAGAGGACATAGAGGCTTGTCCCATCGGCTGTGAAGGCTTCAGCACCACCGGCTCCTTCTTCTGGCCCCCAGGCGATGAGGTCGCGCCAAGGGGTTTGTACGTCGTCTCGGACGCGGATGATGATGCCGCCATCGGGTGTGTAGGCTTGTGCTGAGCGTACCTGCAGATTGTGGTCGGCGACCCAGCCAGTGACGTCGCCAGGATTCGTGGTGTCGAGGGTGATAGCGCCGCTATCGAGTGCGATGCGGTGAACGTCGAAGAGGGTGGGGTCACGGAGATTTAGAGCGACGAGGATCTCATTAGGATGGTCTTGGTGATAACCAACGATTGCGGCGCGTACACTACTAAAGGGGGTGAGGTCGCGGGTCACTTTAGTGTCGAGGCGCGTTTGGTAAAGGTGCCAGTCTTCGTTGCCATCGACATCTTGGGTGTAAAGGATGCCTTTACCGTCCCATTGCCAGAAGTAGGAGCGGATGCCGCGTTTAGGTTCTGAGGTGATAGGGCGGGCTTCTGACAGGTTGTCGATAGGGGCTACCCAGACGTTAAGGACGTCGCGATGATCGGGTGCTAGAAAGGCGATCTGTGAGCCGTCGGGCGATAGGCGTGGGTTGGTCTTCACAGGGTGTCCAAAGAGGATGGTGCGAGGAATCAAAGGGGGTGGTGTGCTAGGTCCTGGCAGGGCGAAGATTAAGAGCAAGGCTGTGATCATCACAATGACGGCACCGGGGACCAGTAGCTTCGATGATTTAGTCATGGTATGTGGGCTCCTTCGCAATCAATAATAGTGGTCAATTTTAGTGTACGAGTGGCAAAGAGGTCAAGATTCGTTATTTGTTCTTCTCTTTATTTTATGGTACATTCCTGGCAACGGTACGAACAGGAGGCGACAGATGGCTGATGAGTTAATCGAGATTACATGGACGTCGGGCAGTATTGATGAGGCACGCCTTGTTAGCCGCTTTTTAGTGCAAGAGCGTTTGGTGGCTTCGGCGCAGATTATCCCTTGGGTGGAGTCGATCGCAATGTTAGACAACAGATTGGAGACGGTGCAAGAGAGCAAGGTGGTCTACAAGACGTTGCTAACGAGGTTTGATAAGGTTAAGGAGGTGATTCTCTCCAACGCCAAGTATGACATTCCGGAGGTTCTCTATCATATTATCGATGGGGGGAACGAGGAATATCTGCGTTGGCTGCGCGAGAGTGCTCCCGATCTATCGACTTATGATGTGCGTTGACCTGCGAGGATCTCGCCTGTAGGGGTAGGGGCTTTGGCTAGTTGCTCTGGGGTGCCTTGAAAGAGGATGTGGCCACCTTTAGGACCTCCCTCTGGGCCCATCTCGATGAGCCAGTCGCATTGCTGTAGCAGCAGGAGGTTGTGTTCGACGACCAAGACAGAGTGGCCTTCGTCGACGAGGCGATGTAGGATGTTGGTGAGTTTGGCGACGTCACTGAAGTGGAGGCCGACGCAGGGCTCATCCATGATATAGAGTGTAGGCACGCTGCTGCTGCGGGTGAGCTCGGCGATGAGCTTGAGGCGCTGGATCTCACCGCCTGATAGTGTGTTGAAGTGTTGTCCTAAGGTGAGGTAGTCAAGCCCGAGTTCTTGCATGAGCTGAAGAGGGTTGGCAAGCTGTGGAATGTTGCTGAAGTGCTTAAGTGCTTGTTCGACGGACAGGTCGAGGGCATCGGCGATGGAGAGCCCTTCCCACAACACTTGAAGGGTTTCGTAGTTATAGCGCTTGCCTTTGCATACTTCACAGGTGACAAACAGCTCTGGCATAAATGCCATATTGACGCGGTGGAAGCCGAGTCCTTCACAGGCTTCGCAACGTCCACCTTTTTTGTTGGTGGTGAAGCGTGCTTGGGTGTAGCCGCGGGCACGCGATAGCTTGGTCATGGCATATAGTTGTCGTAGCGCTGTCATGATGCCGACGAAGGTAGCAGGGGTGGAACGAACTGTGACGCCACTAGGGCGCTGTTCGATGACTTGCAGGCGTTGGATGAGATTGGCGTTGGTAAGATGGGGTGTGGGGGTATCTTTGGCTAACAAGCCTCCCAACTCAGCAGCGATGACATCGATCGCTAGTGTGGACTTGCCTGAACCGGAGAGGCCGCAGAGACCTGTTAGGACACCCAAGGGGATGTCGACGGTGACATCCTTGAGGTTGTGGCAACAGGCATGACTTACCTTCAGCGATGACAGGCTCTTTCGTCTCTTCTTAGGAGTGGGAACAGTGCGTCTTCCCGAGAGCCACAGTCCAGTGGGTGAGTCAGATGTCTGCAGCTCGGCATAGGTACCTTCAAAGATCACTTGGCCGCCGTGGGTTCCTGATCCAGGTCCAATTTCTACCACATGGTCTGATTGGGCGATGAGCATGGGTTCATGCTCCACCAAGACGATGCTGTTGCCGATGGCTTTCAGCTGACTGAGAACCTTGGCTAGGTGTGTGATGTCGCGGCGGTGCAGCCCACGCGAGGGTTCGTCTAAGACGTACAGGATGCCGGAAAGGCCGGCGCCGACTTGCGAGGCAAGCAGGACGCGCTGTGCTTCTCCTTCGCTGAGGGTACGGCTAGAGCGGTTGAGCTCTAGGTAGCCTAATCCGACTTCTTGCAGAAAGGCTAGGCGATTCTTGATTTGGGGAATGATTTCGGCTGCGATGCGTGCTGCTGCATCGGTGAGTGGCCATTGGTCGATCGATCCTAGCAGCTCATCGACTGTCATGGCAGTAATGTCGGCGATGTTATAACGGGCGATGAGGCAGGCTAAGGCTTCTGCTTTCAGGCGGCTGCCTAGGCAGGCGAGGCAGCGTTCCCACTTGTCATCGACTTCTTTGCCACCGCGTCCTTGGCAGGTAGGGCATGCGCCTCTAGGCGAATGGTAGTTGAAATCGGCGGGTTCCAGCGGGGTGAAGGTAACTCCACTGTCGGAACAGAGGAAGACTTCGGTCAGAAAGCGTTCGTTGCCTTCTACGCCTTCGATGACTTTAAGGATGCCTTGGCTGAGGTCCATCGCCGTTTCGACAGAATTGCTGAGGCGTTCTCGTAGTCCCTCGCGGATGACGACGCGGTCGACGACGACATCGATGACTTTGGCGTTGCCGGCGTCGGGAATGGCTTGACCTGCCTCGAAGTCTTGGCCATTGAGGCGAAGGCGGAGAAAGCCCATTTTCTGCAAACGCTGTAGCGTTTCTTCTAGTCCTTCATATTCAAAAACAACTGGGGCTAGCAGTTGAAGCCGTTGTCCTTCGGGGTAATCGGTGAGGAGCAATTCGATGATTTCTTGACGTGTATAGCGAGTCAAAGGACGGCCTGTTGTAGGGCTATGCTGCTGACCAACGCGCGCAAAGAGAAGGCATAGAAAATCATAGACGTCTGTGTAGGTAGCGACGGTGCTCAGCGGCGACAACACAGTATTGCTTTGCTGCACTGCTAATGTTGGTGATAACCCCTCAATGATATCGACAGCTGGCTTGGGAAGCTGGCGGATTAGCTGCCGCGCTTGTGGTGATAGGTATTCCAAGAAGCGGCGCTGTCCCTCTGCATAGAGGGTGTCGAACGCGAGCGATGACTTACCCGAGCCACTCACACCGGTGATCACCGAGATGGCTATCTTCGGCAGCTTGACGCTGATATTTTTCAGGTTGTTCTGCCGGCATCCCTTGAGGATGATGTGTTGTTTGCTTGCCATCGCCAATCACCTTATTGAAAGCATTCATGTTACCTTAATGCTTATTTGGGAGGAAGGGAGTCAGGAGACACAGCAATTCCCGCTGGATCTTATTTAGTTAAAAATAAGAGGGTTAAAATGTGT
>CAMFKD010000002.1 GCA_945957095.1 uncultured Chlamydiae bacterium | reverse complement strand
TAGCAGAAATTGCTGCTGATCTCGTTGGGTCAGTGGTGAATTATGCAACAAGCCCGCTTGCGTAAGCTTGCTGGTATGGACAATGGACAAGGAACAGCATGGACTTAATAGACGAAATGGACACCGTAGACGTCCATAATGTCTATTGAGTCCATTACGTCTATTATGTCCATGCTGTCCATGTCCATCGCCCATACATGAGACTCTTTAAGAAGCCACCTTCTTATAGAAAGCAGTAAAATCTTCCTTCATCTGTTTAAGAGAAGGTATGTGGATGTACATCATATGCCCACCAATGTAGTTGCGCATGGTGATGTTACTTTTTAGAGAGGGATCGAGCCCTACGTGGTCAAAGGCATAATCTGCCGTAAGATAAGGCGTTGCCATGTCATAGATGCCGCTGCCGACAAAGACTTGCATTTTGGGGTTGCGGCTCATCACATCGCGGAGCTGGCTACTCACATTGAGATAGGAATTCGTGGAAAAGTTCCATGGCCAGACGTTAGCGAGGACATCATACTTTTCATCTTTTTGGACTTGAAGATCCTTTTCCAGGTAATGGTTGATGGAAGCGGTGAAGACACCGAAAACCACATCAGCGCTGGGATCAAATTCATACGATTCGCCACAGCTATTATTGTCGATGCCAGTGTAAGTGCAGTCAAAGCGGCCGAGAACGCGTTTTTGGTTGCGCAACAACTCCTTAGCGAATCGTGAAAAGGTAACGCGAAGGTTTTGCCGTTCGATGAACTCCGGCGACAACCCTGTGTAGCGTGCCAACTGCTGCACAGTAGCAGCGCGCTCACTTTTAGACAGCCGATCGCCTTTCATCAAGCTAGAAGCGTAAGGTCCTAACGCAAACGTCTCTACCTCTTTCAACAAGGGCAAAAGTTCTTTTCTCTGTAGCTCAGGAGAGAGCTTTTTGTGGTACCATGCGGCAGCAGTATAGGTAGGCGCAATCAGAATAAAAGGTATGTCGCTCCCCATATCGAAGACGATATTTTGGAAGTTCAGCACAGTCGAAATCATGATCAATCCACTCAGGTAGATATGCTCCTCATCGTGGAGATGCGCTGCCAGTGCCGCCCCCCGAGTTGTCCCATAGCTTTCGCCAGCAAAAAACTTCGGGGCATCCCAGCGGTGATAACGAGTAATGTAGAGACGGATAAACTCGCTAAGGCATTTGACGTCTTCGTCAACACTGTGAAACTGCTTAGGATCGACGCCCGGCGCAGCGCGGCTGAAACCGGAAGAGACAGGATCAATAAATACGAGATCCGTCAGATCTAACGCAGAATATTCATTATCCACTAACTGATAAGGTGCTTGAGTCGTGCCATCAGCATTTAGAGAAACACGCCGGGGCCCAAGAAGCCCTAAGTGCAACCATACCGACGAAGAACCAGGCCCTCCATTCGTAACAAAAGTGACCGGACGTTTGGCTGGCTCCTTCTCGTCGTCTTTAGTATAGGCAATGAAGAAGATACTTGCTTCTGGCTTGCCATCAGCACTCTTCAGCACTAGATTGCCAGCTGTAGCCGTATAGTGAAGAGGTTTGCCATCAATAGTAACCGTATGATGTGTGACAGAGAATTCCTCTTTCAGCTCTTCCGACTTGCTGGCTGCCTCTTTCTTTGGTGTTGGCTCCGCTTCAGCAGCATGCAAGACCCCGCTACACATCGATAGAAACGCCATCGACACCCATAACACACGCTTCATGGTCAACTCCTCAACATTACCTTTGACCTTCCTACGGTAACTATCACGGCATCAGATGTCAAGCAGACTAGAGGTTCTAACATCATCTGCAGTCATGCCAGAAATGCGAATACGCTTGTGGCGACTGGTATCCCCACTGACTATCTCAACTCGGCTTTTAGCGATGTGCAACCTATCAGCCAATAAGCGTATTAACTCTTCATTTGCCTTGCCTTTTTCTGGAACAGCGGCAAGCCGCACCTTCAACACCTCGCCTTCCCAACCGACAACGGCGCTCTTACTGGCTTTAGGGATCACTTTACAGTGGATGACGCAGTGGAGATCTGTACCCATAAAGTTAAACGTGGTATACGTGTAGCGATTATTCGGGGTATAGCGCAGCTTGGCTAGCGCGCTTCGTTCGGGACGAAGAGGTCGTGGGTTCGAATCCCACTACCCCGACTCTTCAAGATAGCAGGCCAGCCACTTCGTGAGAAGAACAGAGATGGCCGCCTAGATCTTCTATCAGCTTCAAGGTGGCGACAACGTCGCCTTCGTGCAGATCAATTCCGCGGCAAGCATCGACAACGACATAGGTATCAAAGCCAAGATCGCGGGCGTCTAACACAGAAAATTTGACGCAATAGTCTGTTGCCAACCCTGCCACAAAGATCCGCGTGATGCCAAGCTCCCTCAAATAATCTGCTAAGCCTGTGGAACGCCTCTTAGCGTTATCATAGAAGGTACTATAGCTATCAACTTTAGGGTCGGTCCCTTTATGAAACACCTGGTGTACTTTGTTACTATCCCATCCACGAACAAAGTCAGCACCAGAAGTTCCTTGAACGCAATGGACAGGCCATAAAATCTGTTCAATGCCATCAAGGGTAATCACCTCGCCAGGCTGCCTGCCGTGGTTGGAAGCAAAGCTGGCATGGTTGGCAGGATGCCAATCTTTAGTGGCAACGATTACATCAAAAGGCATCTTCACTAGCCTTTCGATGATAGGGATGATGGTATCTCCTCCAGGCACTGCTAAAGAACCACCTGGAACAAAATCATTTTGAATATCGACAAGAACCAAAGCTGTTTTCATATCTCTTTTATTCCCCTCTAGAAGCGATCTTAGCTGCCTGTCCTTGGCGAATTTTCTTGATGAGGTTGACTTTAACATCATACAGATTTCGTTCCATCCCCACCACATATTGATGAGGATTAACAAAGCGCTTAATGGTGTAGTGGAAGTGCGATAAGTTGTGTTGCACATCAGCACGAATCTGCGCCAGCGATGGCGAAGTATACACCCTTTGTCCTTGCCTAAAGATGGGAACTAACAGATCTTGTCTGTCATCCTCATTCGACAACAGCTTCTCACGCGTAGCATCGAACGGATCGACGATTGTGCAAGGGGATGGTAACCCCAACAACGTATCGTAAATAACATCAGCGACAGCAGCACCATGACGTGAAAAACGCGCGACCTGCAAGATTCCAGGGTTAGAAATCTTGCGCATCTGTTCTGACAGCTTCAGCTTGTACTGCCAGCATCCATCGTCATCTTGGATGGCGCTCAACTTATAAACGCCATCCAGTGCAGGACAGTCAAACCCCGTCACCAGGTGTGTCCCAACGCCCCAGACGGTGACTTTAGCGCCTTGGTGCTTCATCTCGCTGATGAGCCACTCATCCAATTCATTACTAGCAACGATAGAGGCATTAGAGAATCCGGCACTGTCCAGCATCTCGCGTGCTTTGATGCTGAGGTAGGTGAGATCGCCTGAATCCAAACGCACGCCAATCATCTCATGGCCGCGCTGGCGCAGCTTCTTCCCGATGTCGATGGCGTGGCGTATACCTGACACAGTGTTGTAGGTATCCACCAAGAAGACACAGTTGGCAGGCATGGCATCCGCATAGGCTTCAAATGCTGCCAATTCATCGTCAAACACCATAATCCAGCTATGCGAATGCGTGCCGCGCACAGGAATGTCAAAGATCTTACCAGCCAAAACGTTGGAGGTCGCCGTACAGCCACCAATGTAAGCTGCTCGGCTAGCTGTCAAACCACCATCGACACCTTGGGCACGCCTAAGCCCAAACTCCAGGATCTCGTCCCCTTTAGCGGCCAAACTGACACGCGCTGCCTTAGTGGCGATGAGAGAAGGGAAGTTCACTAGGTTCAGCAGAGGCGATTCTAGCAGTTGCGCCTCGAGCAAAGGACCCGTCACACGAATGAGTGGCTCATAAGGGAAGACGACCGTCCCTTCCGGCACAGCATCGATATCGCATGTAATTCGAAGCTCCGACAGATATTTGAGAAAGTCTTGTGGGAAGAGCACCTCGCCCTGAGGACTCCTAAGGTCAGCCAAGTAGTCCAGGTCGGAAGGTGAAAAGCGGAAACTCTCCACAAATTCGATGAATGGCTGCAACCCAGCAGCGATGGCAAAGCCTCCTTCAAAGGGAGCGCGGCGGAAGAACATATGAAAAGCAGAGGGTCTCTGATGCAACCCCTGCCGCCAATACCCTAATGCCATGGTGAGCTGGTAAAAGTCGGTCAACAGTGCCAGCGACTCGCGGTAGATATAGGGATAGGCACTCGGTACTGCAGAAGAGACCATAGAGCAATCCTTTAAGTAAGAGTTGGTGGCGCCATTATGACTGTTTCTACTAAAAAGGTGTAGAGAGTAATAGAATAAAGCCCTACACTCTACCCCATGCTATGGTGGGGTACGCGATGATAAAACGGTGTTTGGCGGCTTTCTTATTGTTTTGTGCAGTAACAACTTGCAGCTATGCTGATCTATCGCTCCGGCACAACCTACACAAAGCCAAAGCTGGCGACTACATCGTCACTTCACAAAACCGTACTAACACCCTATTGATGGTGACAGATCGCACCGATTCTCTCATCCGCATCCAGGAGATCTCGATTGCCGAAGGCCGCTTTCCTGCCCATATCCACTCTTGGCGTGAGTGGCTAAACCAGAATGCTCCTGGCCATACCGCATGGATTGTGTATGATCTCGACGCCCACAGCGGGCAGCTGCTACAAGTTTTTTCCTACACGCAAAACTGTCGTCTAGAAGGTGCCGCTGCCGACAGCTATCTAGGAACCTTATTAAACCTAAACCTAGAAGCGATGAACTATAGGCAACGTCGACGTGTCGGCCCGTCACAGGATGGCGGAAAGGACACGCGTGGCTTATGGCAGCCTCGCCTTGTGGTAGAGGGACAGGTCGTGCCCGGCGCTACCTTCAGCGCTTGGAAAGCACGCTGGCCTAATGATGGCAGCGAGCTAGCCGGCAAAACGATTGAACTCTACCTCCCCGAACAAGAAGGTAACTATCCCTCCTATTTCCCCTACTGGGTACAGGTCAGTGGGGTCGTCGGAAAAGCCCGCATGCGCATCGTGGATTCCGGCACCTTGCCAATACCCCCCCCGAAAAAATAATGGCGGATGAAGTGAACCGCATGTGTAGTTAACGGTCTCGTGGTGAGAGGGATCAGATTAACGCAAAGACTGCAGAGGCGCTAAGACGCAAAGGAGAGAGGGTAATGGGGAGGGTTACACAGAGAAGACAGAGTCGCAGAGGACACAGAGGGGAAGGAAAGTTTTTGTCGTTTGTGGCCGGAAGATATGTATCGATCGATTTGAAAAATTGCTTTTAATGGTCAGTCACCTGCCGCTGGAGCTCTTCTTCTTGAATTTTGCCTAAGGACGCGCTACCATGACCAGCTATGAAACCTAGCTCTTGGAATCTGAAATACCTAGCGATAAGAACTGTCCTCGCTATTGTGCTATTAGCCACCGTGACAGTAGTAGTACGGCAGGTGTGGTTCGAGCTATACCAGATTCCCACCGGTTCGATGCGACCAACCTTTCGTGAGAAAGATCATGTCGTGGTGAGCAAGGCAGCTTTCGGGGTCAATAAACCATTCACCACGGCACATTTCTACTTTGACCCCAGCTTGGTCAAACGTACAGACATCGTTGTGTGGTCAGGTGATAACATCGACATCCCAGATGCCAACACTCACTACATGGGCCTGTTCCCCACCAAGAAACGCTACATCAAACGCTTAATCGGCAAGCCGGGCGACATCCTGTATTTCTATGGCGGACACATTTACGGGATTGATCGCGACGGCAAAGATATCACTCCCGAGTTCACAGCACCATGGATGTATGGATTGGAATATGTCCCCTTCAGTTCCTTCGAAGGACGTTTGACGACCGCTACAGCCGAAGGCAGCAACCTAGTCCATCAGATCTTCCTCAACCAGATGGGACAGCCTGTAGGACGTCTTACCTTCAAAGGCTATGGCGTTTTAGACGGTGAGATCCCCGTCCATGGCGAATGGGTCGTAGACAACCCCCTAGCTCAACGTACAGAGCATCTAGGAGTCGAAACATACACAGACTTCTGGGGCATGGGCCACTATGCGATGGCGCGGCTATTGACAAAAGAGCAGGTGCGAGAGCTGAGCGACATCAACCCCGACACGTTAGAAGATACGGTCCTCTACCTTGAACTACGCCACAATCCAAGCCTCACCTACCCACGAGCACGTTTTCAAGAAGGGCCCGATGGGCGGATACGCCTGCTGGTGACGCCGCATGTCACCGTGATCCCGCTGCAGGAACACCATGTGGCGCGTCTGATGGATGCCATGTACACCTCACGCTTTGTCGTGAAAGATGGTCGTGCAGCACTCTACAACGTCGACGGTGTCACATTTGGCCGCAACAGTCCTTTGATGCCCGCGGTGCCGGATGGCACATATGAATTCTATCGCGGCAAAGCCGAAACTATCAGCTGGTCTGGCAAGTCACAACGTGTAGAAAAGGGACACCCTCTCTATCGCAAGACACCTACCAACGTACAACGGCTCTTTAATTTGGGTATCGAGCTGGACACCAACTACTCCCCCACCAAGGCTAACCAAGTCGATTACCCATCGCGTTTTGCCTATTTCCGCGATGGCGATCTGTATGTCATGGGTGTTCCTATCATCCTCAAGAATGAACCAGCAATGCAGTACTACATCTCTCATGAATTGGAACGGCAGAAAAGCTCACCCCGCAACCGCCCCTATATTGCCTTTATTGACCGTGGAGCGCCTGTTCAGAATGGTAAAGTGAATAAACGCCTTATCAAAGCGCTTGGTTTAAAGGTGCCGGAAAAGCACTACTTAGTCCTCGGAGACAATCACGCTCGCAGCGTCGATAGTCGCTACTTTGGCTTTATACCCGAAGAGAATCTACAAGGATCTCCTAGCTATCTCCTGTGGCCAGCAGGCAGCCGCTGGGGCGCTCCAGCACAACCTCTGATGCCATGGGCAACTCTACCCCGCTCTATTGTATGGGGTGCCGTGTGGCTGCTGGCGGCTCTCTGCTATGGTGTCTACTTTTTACGCTCGCGAGAAAAGCTCTGATACGGAGAGCTCTGCAAAACTTGAAACAACGATATCTGCTTCTCGAAGCTCATCTGGAGGATGGGTGAGGCTTAATGCCACTACTTTCATACCAGCCGCCTTCGCCGCTTGAATTCCTAATGGAGCATCTTCAAAGACGACGCAGCGAACAGGGGCGGTGCCTAAACATTGGGCTGCTCTTAGAAAGATGTCGGGCGCCGGCTTAGCTGCCTTAACGTCATCACTATTGACAAAGACCTTAAAATAGCCTTCTAACCCCGTCATACGCAGCATCATATGTTGATTGTCGCCAGGAGCAGAAGTGCCAACAGCGCAGGGAATACCTAAAGCTGTCACCTGGTCCAGAAAGGTCTTCACGCCCTCTACAGCCTTAACACCTAGTTCTTCAACCAAACGCCGATAAGTTGCTTCTTTTTCTTCCGCCAACTGTTGCCCTTCAACATGGCATTCCGTCCAGTTCAAAGCCAACACATGACTCAGGGCTGTGCGGCCATTGCCCAACTGAAACATCTCATGCGTAAAGGGCTTGCCAAGTCTAGCGGCAACCTTCTCCCATGCTTGACGGTGGATCGGAACGCTATCAACCAAGACACCATCCATATCAAAGATAGCGGCAGCGACATGAAACTGTGCTGTCATAGCTACCCCTTACGAGTCATGGCAATGGTCGCGGCCTCTCCGTTGAGATCCCAAGAAGTGCCGTTACAGGTATCGAAAAGCACTTCAACCGCCAACACTTCGCCAGCAATATAGGAGCCGTGAATGTCGAAGCAGCGACGTACCTTGTCTGTTGTGTCTAACACCAGCGAGATGCGATCGGTCACCGCCAAACCCGCCTCCCGGCGCATCGTGTTCACCTTATTGACAACTTCGCGAGCAAGGCCCTCCAAGATCAACTCATCATTCAGCGTTGTGTCGAGTGCGATGGTGATGGCGCCTTCATTAGCCGCCACACGTCCCTCATGAACGACACGCTCAACCTCGACATCCTCCGGTGTGATCTCAAAGGTATCGTTGCCAATCAGAATGGAAACCGGTTGTCCATCCAGAAGGTGCATGAGTTCCTTTCGGCTAAAGCGCGCGATCAGTTCCTTCGCCTGCGGCATCAGAGCCCCTAGCTTCTTACCCAAGATGCGGAAATTAGGCTTTGCTCTTAGGCTGACAAACTGCTCCTCATTGGCACTGAGATAAACTTCTTTGACGTTAAGCTCATCAGCGATGAGGTAGGTATGCGATTGCAAAGCTGCCAAGATATCAGGATCACCAGAAGCAACATGTGCTGATGGCAAAGGTTGACGCACCTTCACACGGCATTCCTTTCGGAGGGCATGTCCTAAGCTGACACAACGCTGTACGGCATCCATCGCCAACTCCAATCCAATGTCACGGCGGTCGGCATGGTAGACGGGATAATCGCACAGGTGTACGGACTCCGGCATGTCTTCTCTTCGGAGGTTGCGGTAAAGCGTCTCGCTCAGGAACGGAACAAAAGGAGCTGCCACCTGGCAAAGGACCACGAGAACCTGATATAGAGTAGAAAATGCCTGATCACGGTCTGGCGATGCCTGCTCATCCCAAAAACGGCGGCGCGAACGCCTGATATACCAGTTGGTCAGCTGATCGACAAAGCCGACAAGAGGCTCGACAGCAGCACTGAGATCATAGCCATCCATCCCTCTCTCTACATCATGAACCAGCTTGTACAGCATAGAGAGAATCCACTGATCAATCTCCTTCTCCGGCTTGACAGGAATAGCTGAAGGTTTCCATTGATAGAGTCGCGCATAGGTGATGAAGAAGCTATAGGCATTCCACCACGGGATCAGTACCTGTCTCAGTACCAGCTCCACACCCTTCTCATTGAAAGAAAGGTCATCAGCCTTAACGGCAGGGCTATTCAACATATAGAGGCGTATGGCATCCGCGCCATACTGGTTGATAACATGAACCGGATCGGGATAGTTGCGTAAACGTTTAGACATCTTAGCGCCATCGGCGGCTAAAATGATGCCGTTGACGATGACATTTTTAAATGGCGGCGAATCAAACAATATGGTCGACAACACCATGAGAGTGTAAAACCAACCACGCGTCTGATCCAAGCCCTCAGCGATAAAGTCAGCTGGAAACGTCTGCTGAAACAACTCTTCATTTTCAAATGGGTAGTGGTTTTGCGCATATGGCATCGACCCCGATTCGAACCAGCAGTCAAAGACCTCCGAGACTCGCTTAAACACTTTGCCATCTTTGACAAGAGGCAATTCATCGATGAAGTGACGGTGTAAGTCTGTGATCTGACTTCCCGTCAACGCCTGCAGCTCTGCTATACTACCGATGACAAGCAGTTCGCCATCGTCAGCGCGCCAGATAGGAATCGGTGTCCCCCAATAGCGATTACGGCTGATAGCCCAGTCACGCGCGCCCGCTAGCCAATTGCCAAAGCGCTTATGTTTGATGAACTCAGGTGTCCAATGGATCTGCTGGTTAAGCTCAACCATCCGATCCTTAATTTTCTCTACAGCCACAAACCAGGTACTGACAGCTTTATAGATCAGAGGTGTGTCAGATCGCGGACAGAAGGGATAGCGGTGGCGGATGGTGGCCTGATGAAAGACATGGCCAGCTGCCTTAAGGCGCTTGATGATGTCTTTGTCTGCATCCTTAACAAAGAGACCGCGATACTCTTCGATATCAGCGGAGAAGCGTCCATTGCTATCCACAGGACAGACCAGCTCAATACCCTCGCTGCGACAAGCATAGAAGTCTACTTCGCCAAAAGCCGGGGCACAATGGACGATACCCGTTCCCTCGTCGATGGAGACTGTAGCTTCAGGTATCACACGAAAGGCTCCAAGCTCTCTGCGTTCAGCAAAGTAGTCGAAAAGTGGCCGATAACGCTTACCGATTAGATCTCTGCCTTTAAAACTCTCCAACTCATGATAGTCATCAGGACTGCTATAATAAGTCGACAGCCGTGCCCGCGCTAAAATGTAGCTGCGTTCGCTTTTGGCATCGCGCACTTTCACATAATCGACATCCGGCCCTACCATCAAAGCTAGGTTGGAGATGAGCGTCCAAGGTGTCGTCGTCCAAGCCAAGAATGAGGTCGTTGGGTCGTCGACAAGGGTGAACGCTACTGTCAAAGCAGGATCATCAACGTCTTTGTAGTTTTCTCCGGCCTCAAAGTTGGACAAGGGCGTTCCCAGCTTAGCTGAGAATGGCATCACTTTAAACCCTTCATAAACGAGTCCTTTCTCATGGAGCTGCTTAAAAGCCCACCAAACAGACTCCATAAAGGAAGGATCCATCGTACGATAGACATTGTCGAAGTCCACCCAACGGCCCATGCGCTTGACAGCTGAACGCCACTCTTCTGTATAGCGCAGAACAATGTTGCGGCACGCTTCATTAAAGTTAGCCACCCCAAAACGTTCTATTGAATCTGCTCCTGAGAGGTTATGCGCTTTCTCAATCTCGCTCTCCACCGGCAACCCATGGCAATCCCAACCAAAACGCCGCGGGACACAAAATCCCTTCATCGTTTTGTAACGTGGGACAACATCTTTTATTGTTCCAGCTAGGTGGTGGCCATAGTGCGGCAAGCCCGTCGCAAAAGGAGGTCCATCATAAAAAGTAAAGGGCGGTTTGTTAGCGCGCTGGGCGATAGACTTTTTGAAAATGTCTTGACTTTCCCAAAAATCTAATACTTCTTCTTCACGAGCAGGAAATGTCTTTTCTTCGATTTCTTCGAACATGTTGTCATCCAGATCTAAACAGATTTTATGTAGTAAGCTTATGACATTTCAAGGTTTAAGTCTAGTGAACCTGAATCTATAGAAATTGTTTACAGCGATGGGATGACATGCTAGGATACCGCTTCCATGACTGAAAAAAAGGATAGCTAGCCGCCATGCGTTGTTTAACTATATTCTGCACCTGCCTCACCGTATGCCTGTTGGGTTGCAAAACATCCGACACCCCAACATCCCCAAAAGAACAGGGCATACGCCCGCAACTGCCCACTGTGTCAACGGTTAGCACAACTACGTTATCCCGCCCTGAAACCATCGTAGCAATCAACGACTCCGATACTAACAACAAATATAAACATATCCTCGAGCACCCCTGGGTTAAGCTACAGACAGGCCTCACACATGTCACGCACGCCATGGTCGATGACATTACATCGCTGAGCGAAGGACATGATGAACTAAACAAATATCGCGCCAAAGCAGGATTGCCGACCACTTCTTTTGAAGACGAAAGCCGCTCTCTCATTGCCACTATTCAGGAGATCCAGGCGACCTTAGATCCGCTCAACCTACAGTTCCCCCACGACCGCTATAGCGTCTTGAACATCCCAGAAACGGCGCCTGAACTGTACTCCACTCTGTTGCCCTTTCAAGTGTACAAGAGGGTGGAGATGGGAGAAACAGAGCTAGGCATCCCTGTTTTTCTTGATGTACGCGTCTTCGACATCTCTCAACAACAAAGTGCAGAAGCCAAACAGGAAGCGATCCAATCGATCATCGACTGGCATGCCAAACTGCTCCGCAATAGCGCCCAGCACTTTAAAGCATACGCAGCTAGCGACGCCCTCGTTCTCATTGGCCGCGGAGACCGCGATAGAAGCCATTTTGATGGGGGCCACGGTTTTGCCACGAAAGATCGAGGAGTTTTATTAGCCTTTCTAACCGACGGCAAGCACCTCTTTGTGCTGGATTTGGATGCTCCTTGGAAGGATGTAGAAGGGCAAGAAAAAGCGTTTAAAGAGATCATCAACCGTCCACTGAAGCCTTGGACACAGCCCCTCAGTGCGTTTACATTTTCTCCATATTGACACTTACCTTTTTAATAGACAATCAAGTTGTAGCTTCTTCCATTCTCTGTTGATGTAAGGCTGGGCTGAGGATGAACAGACCTAGAGCAAGGGCGGCGAGAAGGATGATGGCTATTCCATAAGGGATAGTGGAGGCGATGGGAAAGAGCATGAGAATGTAGCCTGCAACAGCTGCGATGCCAAATTCGAGAGCGCCAAAAGCGGCTGAAGCAGTTCCGGCAATAGCTCCGAAAGGTTCAAGTGCGACGGCTGCGGAGGCGCCAATCAGAAATATGGCTCCGGTGCAGGCTACAACCATGGGGACTAGGAATCCGACAAGGGTCAACGAAGCGGCATAATGCCAGGCGAGCATAGCGACTCCACCTGATAGCATAAGACCTAGCCCCAATCGGATGGTGGATTCGATACCGGCCTTCTCGACAACTTTACCGCTTGCAAGTCCCCCTAGGCCGATGACGGCGCCAAACACAGCGAAGTAGTAACCGAATTCCTGTGTGGGAACACCTAGCAACTCGATGATGATAAACGGGGAAACCGAAAAAAAACAGAAGAAGACACCTTCAGCTAAGCCTGCAATAGTGGAGTAGCAGATGAACTGACGGTTAGCCACAATGGTCCAATAGCGTTTGAAGATAGCGCTATTCATTTTGATGCGCTGTGGCGTTGCCAGCGTTTCGTAAAGAAAAAACTTAGTAATCACCAATGCAAAAAAGCCGATTCCAGCCAAGAAGTAGAACACGCTTTGCCAACCGAAGGTGACAGCCAAATAGCCGCCAATGATAGGCGCGAAGGTTGGAGAGATTCCAATGGCACCATTGAGGAAGCTATACATCTTGGCGCTTTGTTCGCTAGAAAACAGATCGCGCACGATAGCGAAAGAAACCACTAACATTCCACAAGCTCCGACTGCACTGATGGCTCGTGCAAAAATAAGCCACGCAATCTGCGTTGAGAGTGCACAGCTAAATGATCCCACGGCGAAGCAACATGCTGCGGCATAAAATAGAACTTTACGGCCGAATTGGTCTGACAGAGGACCAATGAAAAGTTGTCCGACCCCCGTTATAAGCAAAAAAAGGCTTAGTGTGAGCTGCACGAGTGCTGGCGTCGTATCAAAGATTTCGGTCATTTGCGGAATGATCGGAATATAGATATCCAAACCAAAGGCAAAGCTAAAGACAAAAGGAGCAAGCAATAGCGTGAACTGTGCGTGGCTGTAAGATTTCATGGATTTCATGATTAATATCATAACTATCAGAAAGTTAGGAGTCAATAAGACGGTTCTATAGTAGCTTCTCAAATCTAGACATCTGAAAATGCACGGAGTAAGAGCTCGTCATTGCCATGATTGGCGAGAAAAGAGAGGCCTACAGGAACGCCTTCTCGCGACTGTCCATAAGGTAAAGTAAGCTGAGGAAGCGAAGCCAACCCAGAGAGTGCTGTGAAACCAAGAGTCTCTGAACGATGCACGGCCGTGGAGCCCTTTTTAGGGGCCAAAAAAGGGGTTGTTGGAATACACAGCAGAGAATTCGACCCTAGGAGGGACCTTAAATTATTTTTTATAATGACGCGCTTTTGAACGGCTTCTGCAATTTGTGTGCGATCGCACTTCTTCGCCAACTCGAAATGCGCAGCAATCAACGGACCAAAAGCCGGGCGACTATTTTCAATCCAGGCTCCTAAACTACTCCAAACTTCCGCCCATTGCATCGTGCAATAAACTTGCCGAATCGCGTCGAATGTCGCTTCAAAATCAAAAATATCTTCGAGCGTAACTTGTCGAATAGGATAAGTCTGCTGCAGGCGCTTCAAAGCAGGTTCAAGGGCTGCTCGAACTTCTTCATCTGCCATTGCAAACGCATCCTTCAATATTAACACCTCTTCAACTACATCGGCTTTTTCCTCGCTAGCCAACAACACATAGGACACCTCCGCACAAAGCTTTTCCGATCGTGCCAAGATACCGACTGTATCAAAGCTTGGGGCAAATGGTATCACTCCTCCGACGGAAATTCTCCCGTGTGAAGGCCGAAAACCCACAATGCCGCAATTGCTTGCCGGAACTCGAACAGAGCCGCCCGTGTCGGTACCTAAGGCAAAATCGACTTGGCCGCAAGCAACTGCCGAAGCGGAACCACTCGAAGATCCTCCAGGGACACGATCCGGAGCTTTTGGATTAAACGGCGTTCCGTAAAAGAAATTTTCCCCTAGCAAACTGAAAGCCAATTCATCGGTCATGGTTTTTCCTTTGCAGGTCGCACCATTGGACAGCAACTGTTCCACGCAAATGGCATGGCAAACAGCCTCCGTGTGGCAACTTTCCCATGTAGGATTGCCTGCTCCCGTTTTATGACCCGCAATGTCGATGAGGTCTTTCACTCCAAAGGTAAGACCAGAAAGCACTCCAGATTGATAAGGGGAAAGTTCAAATAGCTTGGTAAAAGCTCTCGACTCAAGATTGCTGATCGCCATATCATCCATTCATATTTTAATCAAAGCGTCTAATACATAATCAAAGAAAATGTTCTCTTCTACTTCTCTTGCCTGCTGATAGTTTATTCCTTCGTAAGAGCTCATTGTTGGGCTTTCTTTTTTGACCGTCTGCAAAATTGTAGCGGCATGCAACCCAAAATCTTTTGCGACTCGAAATAGTACAGCCGTTTCCATGTCATAACTTGCAGGCTTTGGATTCTGATTCAATCCTTCTAGAATTGCTTGCAGCCGCTTATTTCTTTCGGGCGAAAACTTATCAGGAGATCGAAGACCATGATAATTTTCGAGATGATGGCAAATTCTCATTTCGTAGAGGATGTTTTTATCTTGCGCTGTTGAAACTAATGCTTCAATGATCGTAGGGGAGGCAAACACAGATTTCCCCCACTCGTCTGGATCGACACCGCTTTGAAGATTAAAACCATATAAATTATCGGCTTCGTCTATAATTTTGACCAAATAAGCATCTGATTCAGGTGGGCGTTTCACGTCATCTGAGCCATACCGAATGATGGATTTTGCTCCAGCCACAAAAAGTTCTGTAAACAAAAGTCCTGAGCCAGTTCCTACTGAAGCGCATCCTACAAACACTTTTTCACCCTTGTAGTCACCAATGACAACAAAAGGTCCCCAGGCACATTTATGCATCTCAGGGTTGTTTAGTTTCTCAGAGAGTCTTAAAGCACGTTGATAATTTGAACATACGATACCTTTTTCTGGGACGGAGTACTTCACAAAGAGGCAATCCTCTAAAGCAAGATGAATTTCTCTAGCCGTTGTCTCGTTTGTATACACGGCTATCAATTGTGTCGATGCTATAAAGGTTACAAATAGAAATAGCCACTTCATTAGGAAATCCTCGTTTGAATTTTTACGAAAATCTAGAACAAAAACTCAATTTTATCCAATCAAAAGTTTAGAAATCATCCAACATATAGTCGTCGACAGACTTGTTGCATAATCACCACTGAGCCAGTGGAGTGGTCTATACTTAGTTTGCCGAGGACGAGAGACTCTCTCCACCTCCAATAGTTGTTGAGCGGATGGCCTCGTATTCGAATTCTAGGCAATGAAGGGAGATGGAGCGCATCGATGATCAGACCTTTACACCCCTTTGTTCTCACTATTTTTAGCTAACCAAAACAGAGGGAGCGACAGCAATTGAGCTGAAAGTGACGTCAGTGCTAGCAAACCGATAGAAATGTCATACAAATATCCCATCAAAGCGCTACCGGCAAACCAAGCCAATCCAAAACAAGTATAAAGAATCCCATACGCCATGCCACGCTTACCTCCGGGTACCAACTGTGCGATAAGCGCAGACATCAGTGTGACTTGCCCACCCAAGCCTACACCCCATACCACCATTCCTACTAACGCGAAGAGAAAGCCCGAAAAAAAGAGCAAAGGAGCTGCTATAGAAGAGACCAACGTCGTGTAGATGAGCACCGCCGATCCATGCTTATCAAACCAGTGCCCCAATACATATGAACCCAGAGCACTAGCTGCCATGCCTATCGAATAAAAGAGCGCAATCCAAACGGGCGGCAACATCGCCGTCCGAGAAAAGTGAAACGCGATGAGAGCGAAATCGACAAAGCCAAAAGCCACGAACGCTACACCCGTTAAATAGATCCAAAACACGTTGGGCAACTTGTGAGCCTCGGGCACCGGCTCCGCGACCTCAAACGCTTCTGGATCAGGATAACGCCAGCGTACCATTACCAACACACTGAGAGCGATCACCGCCGGTACCGCCAGAATGCTAAAAGAAAGAGCATACCCAGCATGGAACCACAACACGATCGCAATCAACAATGGACCTAAGATGGCTCCTGTATGGTCCAGAGCCTGATGGATACCAAAAGCGCGCCCACTGCCTAAGGTCTGCCCAGCATAGGAGATCATCGTATCGCGAGCTGGCGTCCTGATCGCCTTACCAATACGTTCAGTGATGATGAGAGCTGACGCCGCCTGCCAGCTACTCGTCACAGCAAGCAAAGGTACCGCCGCTAAGTTGATGAGATAACCGACGATGGCTATCGTCCAGTAGCGCCCTGTCTTATCACTCAGATAGCCCGACAACAAACGCAGCACATAGCCAATACACTCCCCAAAACCCGCCACTACGCCCACTACCGTGGCGCTTGCACCCAAAGTGGACAAGTAAGGACCTGTGATACTGCGTGCCCCTTCGTAGGTAAAGTCTGCCAATAGGCTAACGCACCCCAACAGGATGACAAACTTCAGAGCTGATTCAGAAGCCTTCATATCATCTCTCCTGATCGTCTCACCGTACAAAATCAACCCTCTCTTGTGAAGAAAAGTTTCCTCTGGTATAATAGTAGGCGTCGGGGGGTGTACTGGCTTCGACTTGGAAATGAACTATTGAACGCATGCGGAGGATATCGGTTGGCCTCCTAAAAAAACCGATACGGCAATAAATGCCAAAGAACAAACACAAGCATTCTGGTTTGCTGCAGGTGAAGAATCTGAAGCTGGCCGAGAATTGCTGGCTGCCTAGAACCTAACAGTTATAGGCGACCCGATAGCCCAGGGTTAGATCAAGGACGCTGGTTACTATTGTTATCAATCTTGATGTGAAGAGAGGATCCGACAGCTTCTAGGGTTACTCTTCGAGATCAAATGAAGCGGATTGGCCTCAGTGGCGTGTTCTGCATCGAGGTTGATCTTATATTCAGAACACTAAGCATGTAGTGGGCAATACGTAGTTTGCCGAGGACGAGAGTTCGACTCTCTCCACCTCCAATCAAAGTAAAGGCTTCAGTTTCACGACTGAAGCCTTTCGTTTTTAGTGATACGCAATACAAAATTCACGCCAAAAAATTCAGCGAAACTTTCTTGGTTTTTGAGATTTTTATGCTATACTGTCCTGAAAACTGTAACGTTGTTGACGTCAGACTAGGAAAATTGAAAATGGCTAAAAGTAAAGAGACTGTTTCGAAGCGACAAAGCTATGATGATGTGTGGAAAAATGACAGCGTAGATGAGTATTTCAAGGCCGACATCCCTCAAAAGATGCTGGAGCTTTTTAAGCAGGATAGGGTCCAAACTGTACTTGATCTTGGTGCTGGCGATGGGACCATTGCTGTCGCTCTGGCAAAACAGGGGAAGACCATGCATGCATTGGAAATCTCCATTGAGGGCATCGAAAAGATAAAAGTACAAGCACAAGAAGCTCAGGTATCTGTTCGCACCCTCGAGCAGGATATGTACCAGGCATTGCCATTTGAAAACAGCTCATTGGATGCAGTCATTGCATTCCAATCATTGAATCACAACACGTTACCGAATATAGAAAAGCTTTTTGCAGAGATCACGCGGATCCTGAAGCATGGTGGCTTATTTATCGTGAAGACTGCGAACTTTAACTCGTTTGATCTCGAAGATCTTGGAGGCGGCCTGTATGAGGACTCCCACGGCGGAATTCCTTGTACCTTAAAATTCTTAGATAAGCAAACCTATGTACCTCAAGACGGCCCAGAAAAGGGATTAATACACTACGCTTTTCTGCCAGAGCAATTGACAGAGAAAATAGAAAAATTGGGATATACTCAGATTTATGCTGAAATACTACAATGGCATATCCTATCAATGTTCAAAAAGAATTAAAACTGACAGCATCATTAAAAATCGGGTACGGGCTCGCTAAGCAAATTCATGAAACGGCCCTGATCAAATTCCCAGAAGAGCTTGTCAACTCCCGCTAGAACGGTCTGGCTTTCACAAAAATTGATGGGAACTCTATTCAATTTCTCTCTCAAAACGATCAACGAACATCTATCTAACCTATTCAACCAGAAAGAGATATCGGAAACGGCAACTATCCGGAAATTCCGGATAGTTCAAAAAAAGGCAAGCGGATAGCACAAAACATAGAATAGGTTTGACAGCCTGGAAAAATGCACCACATGGGAAAATCCTCAAACCGGACGTCATTGTCACAAAGAACTATTTGACTGAAGTAGAACTGAAATCACTCGACCGGTTTGTGACAATGTATCTCGATTACGCCGAAGATAGAGCTTCGCGAAATATTCCTATGACCATGAAAGATTGGGCTGAGAAGCTAAATACTTTTCTTCAGTTTAATGAAAGGGATATTCTAAACAATTCAGGAAAGGTAAGTAAAGAAGTCGCAAAACCCTTCGCCGAATTTGAAAAGTATCGAGTTGTGCAGGATCGTCTGTTCGAGTCAGATTTTGATAAACACATTAAGTACGCACTCCAGGCCCAAGAGAAGTTAATAGAAAAAGAAAACCGTGAACTTTCTCCCAGTCAAAAGTTCTGAACGGGACTCTCCACCTCCATAGCGTTCTGACAGTTTTTGGGCGGATACCTGCTGAGGATGTCTAACGATCTGTCATCAAACAGCTGAATCGAGAGTCATGCATCCATGGCATTCGTTCTGATTTAGTTTAGCGTGCTATTTTTTTCCTAAAAGAAACTAGATCAAGCGAGTTATTTATTTTTTTATATTCCCCATGAATCACATACCCCATTTTCTCATAGAGATGAATGTTGCCTTTTTCTTGAGCTAGGGTACGCAACTCAATGAAATCTACGGAAGGAAACATGTTTTCAATAAGTTTTAAAGCCCTTTGAGCAATTTTTTGATTTTGAAAATCGGGGTCAATAAAAATGGGTCCTAAAAATAGGGTTCCAGGGGCTATATGCTTGATGGCAACACCCCCGACCAAAATACTATCTTTTAAAATCTTAAAAAAGCCTTTTAATGGGTCAGTTATTCTTGTGAGAGTTTTATCTATAGGTTCACATGCAGGATTAGTGTCATAATCTTTGCATCTATCTAGAACAGGTGAAAAAGATTTAATTTGTATAGCATGCAGTGCTTCAGCATCTTCAGACGTAGCTTTTTCTAAAGTGATTGTCACAATTTATCCAAGATTAAAGAACTTCACAGGATAGCACCCAATATGATATTCATCCGACGGATATGTGGAAGCCTATAGACACTAAAAAACTGGCGTATTAGTTGGCGGTAGAGCCACAGAGCAAGCCTCGCCACATCTGGGACATCCTTGGGGTTTCCACTCAACAGCGTTTCGCAACCATCCTCACTCCAGGACAAAAAGTCAGAAAAACTTCGCCCATCTAAATGGACAGCTGACGAGAGCTGACGGTACACTAGGTGGTAAACGTAAGCTAGCGACTCTGACTTGGCATTCAGACCCGAGTTATGCCTATCAACGTACTCCGCCTTACTTAGTACTCCCCTGATAACTGGTTCCCCTCCATTAAATTTGCCTCCATAATTTCGATAGGAACGCTCACAATATACTATCGAATTGTGCAGATGATTCAAACTTGCCTCAACTTCGTCGATAGAGAGATTTGCCCTATGTGCATCGGTCGAGTAACTAGATGCAAGAAATCCCTTCATTCCGTTCAGATGTCTGCGCTTCTCAATGAAAGCCTCCAGCCGTAACTCCCAAAGATGTAGTCGCGGATTACAGTACAGGTATCTCGATTTGATCAAACACTCACAAAGCGATCGAAGCAGTACATGTGCCGCATGCGTTCTCCCCTGTTTGCACAACACGAAAACGGATTCCGAATAATTATGGCCAGCCACTATTAACATGAATAGATGCCTTTTTGCCCCCCGCTGCTGGAGCGGCGAAGGTATGTTCGCCGCATCCATTACGTCAGCTGCAAAATCCAGTAGTTTGGATAGTTTCGTCAAATTCGGATCCATTTGAATTCTCTGCTTTGAGGATGCCACTAACGTCTTGACCGTTCCTGCCACATTTTCAGCTGCTCTGGTGTCACCCCTAATCCAGCTAGCCGGTTCTCGTCTATCTGCTCTAAGTCCTCAAAAACATCCGCAACAAATCCATCTCGCACAGCCATCGGCACGCGCTTACCAGCTTCCTCATCCACAAATGCCCTCAGTTCCTCGCCCGCAAGCCCTCGCAGAACCACCTCCCTGACCACCTCTCTTCTCTCCTGACGATACCGCACCCTCACCTCATCGAAACCCATGGCTTTGACAGTCGAATCATATGCCGCACACGTCCTCAAATAAGAATAAACATACAAGTCCACTACTGGTCGCACATCCTGCAGTTCGTAGACAGCGATCATCGCAGCCATGTAATCATCAACCCGAACATCCCTGAATGCTGCCGGCACAAGGTTGCCTTTGATTAATGGAATATTTGCCGACAAGCGAGCAGTCCGTTTGTTTACATCTGCGAAAGCTTGCAGGTAGCTTACATGTACCAAAAGAAAAAGACTCTGTTCGTAAGGATCCCTAATTAGCGCCGCTTTGCGAGCAATCCTTTCTAACTGTTCGTCCAATCTCCTTGAATCCTCAAAAGGGATGTAGGTGGATCCTCCAATACGCACACCGTGCTTACGGGCTTTGCCTGCTTCTGAAGACTCAACTAAACCATCAGACAATAGGTAATGCAAAGTGCAGATAACATTGCGACTTACTTCAATCCTCGGCGCATTGTCGACCAGATAGCGAATAGCCTCTTTGTGGTTCAGGATCATTGCCTTCTCTTCATTCAGCTTTCCTTCGGCTGTATCACCGTGAAGAAGTAGACGTTCTGTATCGAGAAGCGAATAGGTGTTACCCTCAAGGCGCGACGAGTTATAGGACAGATCAATAATAAGCCTGTTGAAAATCTGATGTGCATAGGTTCCTGCAGGATCTTGCCCATTGGCACGCTCACCCGATGCCAGTAGTTGCCTTCGCAGCACTTCTGGTAGATAGTAGCTCGAATTGGGCTGATAGCTATCGAACCAATCATCTGCATAAGCAACTGGCTGCCGCTCGAACAGGGGCCGCTTAACTACCTCAATAGCTTCTAAGCTGGCGGAACTAAAACAACTGCTCACTTCATCGTTGGCCTCTTCCGATCGACCAGCTGCGATGTACTTAGTCCCTCTCTTCTGGCCGATCTTTTTGACCGCTCCCTCTTCGACTAAGAGACCCAACCAGCGTCTAAGCGAGCGTTCCTTATATCCCTCGCCAAGTCGGAGCATGAGCTCCGTCAGACCAACTGGTTCGGACTCCAGTCCTAGCTGCCTCAATACGGCCATTTTCTTGTCACGCAAGCTCATTACGGCCACCTCTACTCTCTAATACGGCCATTTTAGCAGAAATACGGCCATTTTTCAAGCTATTTTGGCCGTATTAAATAGAAAGTGGCCGTATCTATCAAAATACGGCCAATTTTCGATAATTTGCGCCCAATCAAAAGTTCTGAATGCGTCTCTCCACCTCCAATCAATTTCAAGGCTTCAGTTTTACGACTGAAGCCTTTTGTTTTTAGTAATATACAACTTCAAATTCACGCCAAAAAATCCCGCTGCGTAAAGCTCAATTACGCAAATTTTACGCAGTAGACTGGATTAAACTGCAGTAAAACTCTGCGATTTCTTACCCATTTAGCCAACAAGATGTTGGCCAACTGAGGACAAGCATTTTTCACAAAAAACAGTCTCTTTTTGTGAAATCTAAGGTTTTTGATTGCTAATTTCACAAAAACATGCTAGTTTTTGTGAAAAACAGAGGCTGGTCAGAATGCGTCATAGCACTGAAACAACAATCAAGAATAGAATCATCGAGCATGGCCCTGGCTGGTGCTTTACGCCAATGCATTTTTCGGACCTAGGAAGTGATGCCTCCATTAGGAAAGCATTATCACAACTTGAAAAACAAAAATTCATACGAAGACTTGCTAGGGGGCTCTATGATTATCCTAAAAAACACGATACACTAGGCGTTATTCCTCCCGATTTGAACGAAGTAGCAAAGGCGATTGCAGAAAAAGACGGAGTACTAATTCAACCAGCAGGTGCTCATGCAGCGAATTTAGTTGGCCTTTCCACACAAGTTCCTGGTCGAATTATATTTCTAACTGAAGCTGCTTCCAAAAAAGTCAAGATTGGCAATCAAGAAATAGTCTTCAAAAAAACGACAAAGAAAAACATGCTTTCCGCTGGAACCAGGGAAGGACTATTAATCCAAGCTTTGAAAAATTTAGGAAAAGATCACATCGATCAAAAAGCACGCATACAAATTTCAAAACTCCTCAAAGACTCACCTAAAGAGGAAATTAAAAAAAACATGAAATTTGCTCCAGCCTGGATACGAGCTCTTGTTTTTGACATAATGGAGCTTAAGCCATGAATGAAATCCACCTTTTCACTCAAGATGAGCGAGAACTTTTCTTTCAAACAGCTGCCGACATCCAAAACATGCCTTTTGAAATTATTGAAAAAGACTTTTGGGTTGTATGGATTTTAGGAAGGTTGTTTTCATTAGAAAAAGTGAGACCTTATCTTACCTTTAAGGGAGGGACTTCTCTTTCAAAAGTATACAGATTGATTGATCGTTTTTCCGAAGATATTGATCTCTCCATTGAACGAGAGTTTTTCGGTTTTGGAACTTCCAACAATCCCGAAAACGCACCCTCCAAGAAGAAGCAAAATCTCATTATTGAAAATCTCTCCCAAGCTTGCGCTAACTATGTACAAAACGACATGTTACATGAGCTAACGACCGCGATCAGTGCAGAACTTGGAAACAACAAGGGGTGGCAACTTTTTTCCGATTCAGATAACCCTGATTCCCAAACGTTATTATTTGAATACCAAAGCAAGAAATCAAACGCGGACTATATCCGCCCCATTGTGAAAATAGAGATGGGTGCAAGATCAGAACATTGGCCTGTTAGCGACCATATCATTCATAGCTATACCAAAGAAGCTTTAAGGGAAAAAATCCACGAGACGGAAACCAAGGTTCGTGTACTGAATGTCGAAAGAACGTTTTGGGAGAAAGCGACTATCCTGCATCAATATGTTCATTTACCTGCAGATAAAAGAATTCCTTCACGCATTTCCAGGCACTTTTACGATTTTTTCCGATTACTCAACTCTCCGATAAAGGAAAAAGCCCTTGAAGAGTCTTTCTTACTTGAAAGAGTAGCCAATCACAAAAGCGTTTATTTTGCATCAAGTTGGGCAAACTATGGCACGGCTAGAAGAGGAACTTTAAAACTTATTCCTCCTTCTCATGTTTTGAAGGAACTTCAAAGAGATTACTTACAGATGGAGTCCATGCTTTTCAGAGAGATTCCCTCATGGGAATTAATTCTAAAAACGATTAGGCAATTTGAAGAAGAATTTAATTGCGTTACAAGATAGAATGTTATGGCCCTCAAAGTCCTTAAGAGCAAGGCGTCGCCATCTCTGTGGGATACCTGCCGGCAAATGGCAGATGAAGCATTAGCCAAGCTCCCTTTCTTTTCAACTCAGCCGATTCGAACTGCATCAACTCAACAACTTACAACACCGATTGTCGCCCAACCTTTCCCTAAGACCAGACCGAATAATAGCGAAGCCGACTCTCAGACTTCCTTTCCTTTTGTCAGATACCTCCAAGTCGCTGTGTTATCAGCAGGAGTTTCTTATTGCTGCTATCATTTGAGAACAGTTCTACTATCTGTTCCAAATGGACTTCCAACTGCACCCTCCTCTTTGGAAACGATATCGAACAACCTGACATGTCGATAAGGGTGTGTGGTTTAACAGACGCAGGCAAGGCTATGCTTGATGCGATCATTAATAGTTCCAAGACCGCTTAGACCGGTCCGAACGGTGACATAGCTTCCGCTAAAATATTGAATGCGCTATGTCTTGTGAGCATGAGCGATTCTACTATTGAAACAGCTACCCTACACGATCTGCAGTTCCTATTGGCAGCTGCACGAGAGGAAGGCTGGAACCCCGGCCTTGCCGACGCCGCTTCTTTCTATTTCACCGATCCCAATGGCTTCTTTATCGAAAGGCTGAATGGCGAACCGATCGGATGTATTAGCGCCGTCGCTTACAACAATGCCTATGCCTTTATGGGATTATATATCGTGATACCAACATACCGTAAACAGGGGTACGGCATACAGCTATGGAACCATGCGATAGACTATCTAGGAAATCGTAGTATTGGTCTAGATGGTGTCGTCGCACAGCAAGAGAATTACAAGAAGTCAGGCTTTGCGTTCTTCTACAATAATTTCCGCTATGGGGGAAACGTAAAGGGTAAACGCAGCAATAGCGTAGAATCCCTCGACACTATCCCTTTCCAAGACCTCCTCGACTATGACACATCGATCTACGGCGTCAACAGATCGCAATTCCTGCAGCACTGGATTACGATGCCAAATGCCCAAGGACTCGCGAAAAGAAAGAATAGGCAACTGACCGGCTATGGTGTAGTCCGGCAGTGCGTAACAGGCTACAAAATTGGCCCTCTTTTCGCCGATGATGCAGATACTGCTGAGGAACTATTTCTCTCATTGTCTTCCTATTGCGAACAAGCTCCCCTCTATCTCGATATTGTTCAATCCAACGATGCCGCTTTTGAGCTCGCCCAAACATATCAGCTAGAAAAGATCTTCGAGACAGCCCGCATGTACCGCGGTACCGCTCCAACACAGCAGCTAGCCAAAGTCTTCGGTGTCTCTACCTTTGAACTCGGATAACTTTCCGGAAGTAGGGAAAACACAAATGGCATCACAAGCAGATTTCTCTAAAGCCATGGAAGCGGGCTATTCCTTTAGCGGTAAGCAGATCATCCTAGGCGCTGCCATGCAAGAGGGCAAAGCAGTCTCCAACCTCCAAATCAAGATGCCGCTGTCCACAGTTAACAGACATGGCCTGATTGCAGGAGCGACTGGGACTGGAAAGACCAAGACCATCCAACATTTTGCCGAAGCGCTCTCTAACAATGGCGTCAGCGTCCTTCTCATGGATATCAAAGGCGATGTCAGCGGCGTCGCAAAGCCAGGCACAGCAAATCCGAACATCACCGACCGGATGAAGCTGATCGGTGCTCCGTGGAATAGCCAAGCCTACCCCGTTGAGTTGATGTCAATTTCCAATGAGACTGGGCTTCGCCTAAGAGCAACAGTATCGGAGTTTGGACCTGTTTTGTTTTCAAAAATCCTAGATCTCAACGAAAACCAGCAAGGGGCTGTCACGATCGTCTTCAAATACTGCGACGACAAGGGTTTACCTCTTCTGGATTTGAAAGACTTCAGAACCGCGCTGCAGTACCTTAGCAAGGAAGGCGCGAAGGAACTCGAGGCATACGGAGGAATCAGCTCTGCCTCTGTTGGTGTCATCATGCGCAAGTTGCTCGAAATCGAACAACAAGGCGCCGACAGGTTCTTTGGAGAAAAGTCGTTTGATATCGAGGATCTCTTGCGCACAGATGCCAAAGGTCGCGGTTACATCAATGTGCTGCGCTTAGGAGATATCCAAGACAAGCCTAAGTTATTTTCCTCTTTTATGCTCTGCTTGCTCGCTGAGGTGTTTGCGAAGTTTCCAGAACTGGGCGACAAGGCAGAACCCAAGCTGGTCATCTTCATCGATGAAGCCCATCTGATCTTCAGAGATGCCACCAAGCCCCTCTTAAATGAGCTAGAGACCGTCATCAAATTAATTCGATCAAAAGGTGTCGGTATCTACTTCTGTACCCAGCTGCCTTCGGATATTCCAGATGTCATCCTCAGCCAGTTAGGCGCCAAATTTCAGCACTCGTTGCGAGCCTTTACAGCCAAAGACCGCAAGGATATCAAATTGGTCAGCCAAAACTACCCTTCCACAGAGTTCTATAAAACCGAAGATCTCTTAACCTCTCTGGGGATCGGAGAAGCCCTTGTCACAGTATTGAATGAAAAAGGTAACCCCACCCCGCTTGCGCATTGCCTGCTCTGTGCCCCACAATCGCGGATGGATGTGCTGTCACCGCAAGAACAGCAGGATATTGTCAACGCTTCCACCATCGCTTCCAAATATGACGAAGTCATCGACCGCGACAGCGCCTATGAGATGCTGACGCGCAAACTGAATCCAGCAACGGCATCTCAACCCACATCACCTGGTAATCAACCAAGTGGAACTTCCAAGGGAACAGGCTTCTTTGACGTCCTTGTCGCTGTCACCAAAAATCCCTTAGTCAAATCGGTTGCCAATACAGTCGTGAGAGGCGTACTAGGTGCCATCATGGGTTCCAAACGCCGCAAATAAACAGCCGTTTCCGCTAAATTTTACCACAGAGATCACAGAGCGCGCAGAAAGAAAAATCGAAAGGGGTTCCTCATTTTCTATTTTCCTCTGCGTTCTCTGTGCACTTTGTGGTGATAAATTCCTAAAAGGCAAAGGTTCGTCTAGTCGAGTAAAGCCCGGCATGATATCCTAATACGCATGAGACAGAAGTATGGCTTCTTTTTTGGATATCTGATGATGTTGTGTCAGCCTCTATTGGCGGCTGACGTTACCTTCATTGCGCTGCATCCCAATCCCGGTCAGCACTTTGCCAGTCTGGCGCAGACGTTGCGAGACAGGGGTCTCAAAGTAGATGTCTATGCTTCTGAAAAAGCACTAGAAGTGCTCAATCGCTACGGCGTCGAAGCCATCAACTTTCACCCCACTGCCCCTCTCATCCACACACTCGAGCCTGAACAACAGCAGAAGCTTGCTAACACGATCGTCACCAAATGCGCTTCTTCCAAACATATCGTGACAGACATTGGAGAGGGCTTCTTCACTCTGTTGCATCAAGCACTAGAAAAGGAATATCAAGGCCGCCGCTGGGCCTATTATGATAATCCACAAAGCTACGTTAACTCTATCTATTCTAAACTGGCTGGTGACATCGCCAAAACGGGCGCTCGCTTCCTATTCGCTAATGCAGCATTAGAAGAAAGCGGTGTCAGAGATGAACATCAGTTACCAATACCAGCAACTGGTATTGGCATCGGTTTCTTCCCCATGGAAGATGTCGCATCCCTCCAACAGGCCAAATGGGAACGGGAAGCAATCCTGAACAAGCTACCGGAGGATTGGAGAAAAAGGCGTCTTTTCATTTATGTTGGCGCAGCAAATGAAGAGTATTATCAAAGCACGTTCCCTCATATCATGGCTCTGCTTGCACAAACTCAGGAAGCCCTAGCTGATTGCCTCATTCTGCTCCAGCAGCACCCCAGAGCTCAGCAAGAAGGCGATCGAGATGGCCAGCTGGTCGATGCCAATACACACCTGCCTATCAAGCGCTCTCCACTGTCAACCTTTGAGGGAGCCGCGATTAGTGAGGTGATGCTCTATTCCGACACAACCTTTGCCATGCGTGCTGAGTTGGCCGGCATTTCCATCTCCAAGATAGATCAAAGCACCTCCCCTGAGGGCCTGATCCAAGCGTTGAAGAAAAATGCGACAACACCGCGAACAGCCGAAGAATTAGTTGGCTATCGTCCCGATTGGCATCAGCGTCTCATCGATATCTTTACTGAATAATTGTGTACAAAACCGATAGCTACCACCCTTGAGAGGGCTTGCAGATCGGGTTGTTGCTCCCACATCACTTCATAGCCATGCCGATAGAACAAGGCACGGCAAAGCCATTCTGCGATGGCGGCACTCCCACGGAAATAGAACATGGCATGTGCCAGATGCCACTGCAGCGTGGCGATCAGCTCTATCAGCTGCTCTTTAGATCCGCTGAAATGGCAAATGGTGCCATACAGCTCTGCGCAATAGTCCCGGATCACATCAAGATAGGCAGCATCAGCGTGAATGAGAGCGGCTACAGGACATGTCACAGGCATATCTGTACGCTCTGTGAACAGCCAAATCAATTGCGGGTTATTGGGTGGCTGATCGCACACAAGAAGAGTGCTGATAGGAATCTGCTTGCCGTGAATGGTCGTTACTATGTCCATGCCACGCAGTTGAGAAACCCCTTCACTTCCTACAATCGCATCAAAAGATGGGGATACCGTAAAGTCTCGCCTATCTCTAGGTACTAATGCCACCATCGCTTCTCGATAGGCATCGAAACGTCCACCAACAGCATAGATGGTTCTAGCGAGGCTTGGTTTAGGCCCCCCACGCGGCAAGCCAAACTTATATGTCGGCACGTCACAGGCTTGTTCGGCTAGCCGCATCCGTTCACTCGCCAAAAACGTCATCAGCACCTCAAATGGTACCCCAGACGTTACCTTGTCCACAATTTGCGGAAATAGCGCCTCAACACCTTGCTGGTAGAGTTTCTTCAATCGCACTTTGATGGGATGGTCAGAGGAATAATTCGAAAGTGCGACCTGCAGCTGTTCGTCGACAAATTGGGTCATCTGATCAAAGGTCTTATTACGCGTTTCAAGAGCTAAAGCGCCCAGATAGACTTCTGCCGAGGGCGCTAATGCATGCGCTTCTGGATCACGCTGTGACATCGAAGCTCTTTGATCAACGATGATCTCGCAAAGAAGTTGATAACGTGCTTCTAACCTAGACACACGCTCTAAGGGAATATCAGCTGTTGGCTTCTTCCACACAGGATCTTTCATAACATTGTTAGCTCTGCAAATCTATTATAATCGCGAACATAGTCTTCTACTTGAGGTCGACAGAGTGCCTCCAAATCAGGTTGTGCAGACCAAGTCACCCGATAACCTTTGGCGAGAAATAGGCTACGGCATAGCCACTCCGCTATCGCTGCACTACCCCGACAATAAAACATGGCATGGGCCATGTGCCACTGTAATGTGGCGATCCTCTCTTCTTCCACTGACTGGCTCTGACGTATGGCTTGAAACAGCGACGAGCAGTGATCCCACACGATAGGCAAATATTCTGTATCCGTGTGGATCAATGTCGCAATAGGATACTCCATCGGTTGCGCTTCATAGTCCCGAAACAGCCACACCATCCGCGGATTGGATGGCCACGCGTCACAGACAAGCAAGGTGCTCATCGGAACTTTTTTCTGGTCGATGACAGACCATATGGTCCTTCCGCGTAGCTCCGTCACTCCTTCTCTTCCAATGGTGTGGTCAAATGATGGGGTGATAAAGAAGCCATGTTGTGGTTCAGAAATCAATGACAACATAGCCTGCCGATAGCTGGTATACCTCCCCCCTTTTGAATAGATCGTACGGGCCATCCTGGGACCAGCGCCACCTCGCAGTTGACCAAACTGCTGCGAGGGCATGTCAGCGATTTCTTCAGCCAACACCAGTCGTTCCTGTGCCATGAACGCCATGAGCTTATCAAATGTCACCCCTGTTTGAATCTGGGCGACAATCTGGGGAATAATTGTTTCCACGCGTTTGCGGTATTCGGCTTTAATCCGCTGTTGAATGGGATGACTGTCGTTGAGGTTAGAGAGGGCATTCAGCAACTGCGCATCGACAAATTCACACATCTCAACTAATGATTTGTGCTGTGTCTCGCTATCCAAGGCCTGTAGATAAACGTCAGCTGAAGGTGCGACAGAGGCTCCTATAGGGTCGCGTTCCACCATCGCAGCTCTAAGCTCTATGATAAGCTGTCGCAGAAGCTGATAACGGGCTTGAAGGCGGGCAACCTTGCCCGCATCTGCCAAAGAGGACATCTGCAACCACACAGGTTGTCTTCCGCTAACCATGGCCCACAACTACATGACTTCAGCAGCAAGCGCTGCCAATGCCGATCGCTCTGTCTTATCCAAGAACATGTGTCCATAAATAGGATACTCGGCAAAACGTCCTACAACGTAAGTGAGGCCGTTGGAATCCTTGTCAAGATAGGGGTTGTCGATCTGTGTGGGATCACCCGTCAACACGACCTTAGTCCCCTCACCAGCACGTGAGATGATCGTCTTCATCTCATGAGGTGTCAGGTTTTGCGCTTCATCTATGATAAAGTATTGCTTCGGTAGCGAACGGCCGCGGATATAAGTTACCGCTTCCATCTCTACCTTCTTGCTGTCCAGAACCCATCTCAATGTCTCATTAGGTTCATGACCCGACGACTCACAGAGGAACTCCAGGTTGTCATAGATCGGCTGCATCCAATGGAACAGTTTTTCTTCTTTGGTGCCCGGCAAATACCCAATGTCTCTTCCCAACGGGACAATAGGCCTACTCACCAAAATACGGGTGTAGACACCATCGTCAAATACCTTACGTAGCCCACAGGCCAATGCCAGCAAGGTTTTGCCGGTGCCCGCCGGTCCAATTAAGGAAACAAGCTTAATATCATCGCGCAACAACAGGTCGATCGCACAGCGCTGTTCCACATTGCGCGCCTCGATACCCCAGATGTTCTTAGGTTTTAGAAGCGGCTCAAAAACCCTTTTTTCTAAGTTATACTTTGCTAACGCCGATGATGGACCGGGTGCTTTTAGAGAGCAATATTCATTAGGGTGGATACCAGTCACCGCCTGCGACAACATGCCATCTTTATAGAAGACGTCGATGTCATGCTTAGAGATCTCCATATCCCTAAGACCGCGATAGATGGAATCGTAAGAAAACTTTAGATTCTCATAATCCTGAGAATCCAACCCTACCGCCTCAGCCTTAAGCCTAGCGGCAAAGTCCTTCGATACAAACACGACTTTGCGTCCCTGATCTTGCAACCAGAGCGCCGCCAAAATAATCCTGTTATCCTGCACTGTCGAGGTAAAGTTAGGATCATAGTCTGTCTTGATCTGTATCTGAAGGCGCAAAATACTGTCATTATCGAGGGGAATGCCCTCCTGATGAAGACTGCCTTTGCCCTGTTCCCTCAGCTTATCTAAGAATCGAATCACCGCCCTGGAGTTCTTTCCTACCTCGCTAGGAAGCCGCTTGAGTTTGTCCAGCTCTTCCAAGACCGAGACAGGAATGATCACCTCGTGCCTAGGAAATTTGACAATCGCTTCTGGATCATACAATAACACGTTGGTGTCGAGAACAAAGGCTTTGCAGCCGGAACGGACTTTCTTGGCACCTACCATATGCTCTTTCCTAGGAGGGGTTAAGATAAGCGCATGGTAGCGAATGACTAGCAATGAGACAATAGATATTTATATTTCAGCACTCAAATAGGTCAACTGCTAAAAAGACGTTGACTGTTATCGAGAAATCCCCTATAATAAAGGGTAGAAGAACTTACGATTCACTGATAGAAGAGGTTAATCATGAAGATCACCAACAAAATGATCAGTATTCCTCCTTATCTTTCTACCAGCTGGAAGAACGTCCATACTGTCCATATGACAGATGGGGTCTTGGTGGTCACGTTGTCTGATGGTGAGGCAGTCTTTGTCCCTGACCTGACGCTCCAAGAAATTGATCTCATCTTCAAGGCGCATGCTGCTTATCTTGAACTCCAACTAGAACAACCTGAAGAGCCTATAGCTACTCACGCAGCAGCCAGTGCAAACGCTCACTCACAGGGAATTACCGGCATTGCTAACTTCCTGCAAGCCATGTTCAACCCTGCAGGTGCAACGGAAATGCCATCGGTCCGAATCGCCTTTGGCAATCTGGAAAACATGGGCGCGATGATGCAGCATGACTCTTCTCAGGCCAATAGCCCTGACCTTCCCGGTGAGCTGTTAGAAAAGATCACCTCTCTCACTAAGATGCTTCCCTTGGATGACCCTAACAGCTTGCCCAAGGCAGAACCCCACTGTAACTGTTTTCATTGCCAGGTGGCTCGTACGCTCGGCGGCATGAAGGAAGAACCAGCGGCCACAGAAGCGGAACCTGAGATAAGGCCAGAAGAGCTCCGCTTTGAACAGTGGGAGATCGTCCAAACAGGCCACAACCTCTACTCTGTGACGAGCAAGCTTGACCGTGAGGAGAAATATAATGTTTACCTCGGCGAGCCTGTAGGATGCACCTGTGGTAAGCCCGGTTGCGAGCATATCGTCGCAGTCCTCCATAGTTAATCCTCCAGGCTGCTTTGCAAAAAAGAGCCTAAGACCTACAATACCGTACTACGTCTGTTGCTATTAAGGTGGTTGTTAGAATGCGTCGTCTTCTTTTCTATGCTTTTATTGGCTGTTCCTGTGTTGTTACAAGCGCTGCCTTTTCCGAATCCAGCCCTGCTGTCAGGCAAACTGTCTTGGAACCCTTCACTGGGCGGATAACCGGAAATCAGGTGAGGGTTCGCTTAGAGCCCAACGTCGAAAGCCCCATCCTCAGGGAGATAAACCAAGACGAACTCGTCGTCGTGACCGATGCCAATAACGACTTCTACGCTATCCAACCGCCCACTGGGACGAAAGCCTTTGTTTACCGCACCTATGTCATCGACGATGTCGTAGAAGGCAACCGAGTGAATGTACGTGCGGCGCCTGATCTGGAATCGCCTATCATCGCCCAGCTGAACAAAGGCGATAAAGTAGAGGGACATGTCTCACCTCTAAACAACAAATGGCTGCAGATTCACCTACCAGCCTCAGTGCGTTTTTATGTCGCCGCTGAATTTGTTGAGAAGATAGGCGACGCCAATATGGTCGCAAAGTTGGAGCAGCGTCAACGCGATGCTTCAGAACGCATCGAAAGAGCCAATGCTGAATGTCAAGATGAGCTATGTAAGCCTTTTCCTTATATCAATTTAGAAGTCGCAACTCGTTCTCTAAGACGGGTTGCCGATGAATACAGTGACATGCCTGAAGAGCAGCAAAAAGCTTTGCGTTGCATCGCGGCTGCTCAAGACAACTACATGAGAAAGAAAATCGAACATCTAGAAGGCGAAGCCAAGCAGGCAACCGACACGTGGCATCAGCGCTGTCAAGACCTTGCTAAACAGATGGAAGCACAGAACGCCCATCTAGAAGCATTGGAGAAGTCACTAGAATCGAGAAATAGTGCTTCGCTTCCCCCTACGCCTGAGTCGATGGCACCCCCTCCTGCTTCAGAGAATGCTGTGGCCGCCATCAGTCAAGACAAGATAACGGAAGCAATGTCCGTGTGGATGCCACGCGAGGCCGATCTCTTCGAAGCGTGGCTTGAGAATAATCCAGGTGGCTCGATGGAAGCTTTCTACGCAGAGCAGCTCGATAACTCCCTGCAACTGCGCGGCAAAATACAGCCTTATCGCCGCGTCGTCAAAAATAAGCCAGGCAACTTCGTGCTGATGGACCAACAAGACGATATCCCTATCGCCTTTTTATATAGCACTAAAGTCAACTTAGACCGGCAGATAGGCAAGACAGTGACGTTGCGCGCTGCGCCACGCCCTAACAACAATTTCGCCTTTCCCGCTTACTTTATCCTCAGCGTCGACTAAGCCGCTGAGCGCAGCGAGGCTTTGGAGTGCGCAAGCAAGCTTGCGCACTCCAAAGCCTCGCTGCGCTCGGCGAAAGTAATTCGTCGTTGCTGAAAGCGAGTTCTTCTCAGATATCCTCGATTTCAATACTCTGTTACATAGTAGCTTCACAAAAAGTCCTGGCGCGATGACCTAGCGAGCTGAGACAGTCTGGGTGGTTCGCGACGAGGGAATAGCGTCAGCTATTTCTGAGGAGCGAAGCGCCCAGAATGACCAGCGCAGCAGGTCAGCGCGCCAGGACTTTTTGTGAAGCTACGTTACATACAATATAGTGGGGGAATATGGGTGTCGCACGTCACTACTCAGCAGCTTTTGTAGGTCTTGACGCTGTCATCGTTGAGGTGGAAGTCGACGCTTACCAGATCCAAGAAGATGAAAAAGGCGCTCACATCATCGTAGGACTACCAGATACGGCTGTGAGGGAATCACGCGATCGGGTGGTGACAGCCCTACGTAATTCAGGCCATCCTCTCGGTGACGTGCGTTTCACGGTGAATCTTGCTCCCGGAGACTTGCGTAAAGAAGGCCCTCTCTATGACTTACCTATCGCCTTAGGGTTGCTGCGTAGCCTAGAAAAAATCAAAGGCCCTTCGGTTGAGCACGACTACATGATTGTTGGAGAGCTGGGGCTTGGTGGAGAGGTGCGACGGGTCTGTGGAGCGCTGTCCATCGCTCTGCTAGCGCGTCAACTGGGTAAAAAAGGCATCATGGTGCCGCTCGCCAACGCACGCGAAGCGGCAGCTGTTCCTGGCATTGATGTCATCCCTATTGAAAGTTTGAAGCAGGCGATCCATTTTTTAACCGATCCTGAAACAATGAAACCTCTGAATGTCACGCTATCAGAGGAGCTCTTCCGCAATGCCACACCACCGGTAGATTTTGCTGACATCCGCGGCCAAGTACACGTTAAACGCGCTATGGAAGTCGCTGCGGCAGGAGCACACAATATCCTATTATGCGGCCCCCCAGGTTCTGGGAAGACGATGATCGCCAAAGCTCTGCTAGGCATTATCCCCGACTTGTCGATCGAAGAGGCCTTGGAAAGCACAAAAATCCATTCGATTACAGGCCTGTTGGGCGATGGGCATGGGCTAGTCACACAACGTCCGTTCCGTTCACCACACCATACGATCAGCTACGCTGGTCTCATCGGCGGCGGCACCAACCCACGTCCTGGAGAGGTGTCATTGGCTCACAATGGTGTCCTGTTCCTCGATGAGCTTCCTGAGTTTCCCCGAACCGTATTAGAAGTGCTGCGTCAACCGCTAGAAGACCGTTGCGTCACCGTCAGCCGTGCTAACGGCAGCTTTACATTCCCAACAAGCTTCATCTGTGTCGCTGCCATGAATCCCTGCCCTTGCGGCTTCTTAGGTCATCCCGATAAGCCTTGTCGCGATACACAACTGCAGGTGGACCGCTACCGCAGCAAGATATCAGGGCCGCTACTGGATCGTATCGACATGCACATCGATGTTCCGGCACAACGCTATCATGACCTCTCTAGCTCAAACGCTCCAGGCGAAGCTTCCAAAACAATACGTGAACGCGTTATCCAAGCGCGCCAACGCCAACGGCAACGCTTTGGTAAGACTAAAACCAATAGCGAAATGTCCTCGCGAGAAATCAAGATCTACTGTCCTCTAGACGATGCTGGACATGAGGTGCTTCAACATGCAGTGGATGTTCTTGGAATGTCAGCTAGAGCATGCGACAGACTGTTGCGTGTTGCCCTCACCATCGCTGACTTAGAGGGCACAGACAAGATGGAGACTCGGCACCTAATGGAGGCCATGAGCTTCCGTGGTTACGCCTAAAAGAGCGCGCGGGTCCTTATCGATTGGTTCTAATTCAACGATCTCTTCTTGGGTCCCACAGCCGAGGTCACGGAATTTACGCGCTGTCACAAACACGCGGCTCTCCATGCTACCCACAGCACGGTTGTAGGCATCTACACTTCTTTCGAGCCCTCGGCGCATTTCGTCAAAATGCAAAGCTACGATACGAAGCCGTTCATAAAGTTGCTTGCCTAGCTCACCGATCTTCTGCATGTTTTTGGCGATGGATTCTTGTCTCCAGCCAAAGGCAACGGCACGCAGCAACGAGATGAGGGTTGTGGGGGTGGCGATCATGACGCGCTGCTCGGCGCCATATTCGATGAGAGTGGGGTCTTGTTCCATGGCTGCGGCAAAAAATGTCTCTCCTGGAATGAACAAAATGACAAACTCTGGCGTTGGTTGAAACTGATCCCAATAGCTCTTAGCAGCTAATTGCGAGATGTGCGTGCGCACCTGTCTAGCGTGATCAGCGAGCTTAGCTTTGCGCGTGGCATCGTCACCTGCTTCTAAAGCATCTAGATAGGCTTGTATAGGTGTTTTGGCATCTACGATGATCTGCTGGGAATTAGGCAGTTTGACAATCATATCAGGACGCCTGAAGCCATCTTCCGTTGCTGTAGAGGTCTGACAGCTAAAATCACAGTGTTCGACCATGCCGGCCATTTCCACCACACGGCGTAACTGAATTTCACCCCAACGACCGCGTACATTAGGCTGTCGCAAGGCTTTAACGAGGTTAGCTGTTTCGCTTTGCAGCTGCCCATGCGCGGTCGCTAACTGTTTCACCTGTTCTGTCAGTGCTCCATAGCTCTGAGTGCGTACTTTTTCTAGCTCCATTATTTTTTGGTCTACTTTATCGAGAGACTGTTTGATCGGCTTCACAAGGTTGTCAATAGCTTGATGACGCCGCTGCAGATCACCTCTTGCCCCTGCTTGATATTTATCAAGACATGCTTTAGCCAATTCCAAAAAGGATTGGTTATTGTGCTTAAGAGCATCTGCCGATAGTGCTTTAAAGGCGTCAGAAAGCTTCTCTTGAGCATTTTTTAGCACTTCCAGCTTTTCTTGAGCGGCTTTTCTTTCTTCTTCTAACTGTGTCTCAAGATAGACAAGCCGCGTAGACTGCTGTTGGTTGCGTTCCTGAAGGTGTTGATGTTCTTGACGGAGCAGATCCAGCTCTGCTTCTACTTCGCCTAGTCGGCGGCATTTTTCCTCAGCGGTGGCTAGCCGAATGGTGCGC
>CAMFKD010000001.1 GCA_945957095.1 uncultured Chlamydiae bacterium | reverse complement strand
AAATTCCTAAAGATTAGTAGTTAATATTTAGCAGAAATTGCTGCTGATCTCACTGGCTCAGTGCTGAATTATGCAACAACACCGTTTTTTCGTGCCCGCGCCCGTGTGCGTGCCAATATGCATTAAGCTATGTATGCAGAAGACTTGAGAAAACAATAGGAATGATATAACGATATGAACGATAAAAATTAACTACTAATATTTAAGAATTTATTACCACAGAGCGCGCAGAGAACACAGAGGAAAGAGAAGGAAATGAGAGATCTTTTTTCGATTTTTACGAAGGTATTGTGTTTGTTTCATTACCCTCTCTGTGTTCTCTGTGCACTCTGTGGTGAAAATGTCGCTTAGCTTAATGCATATGTGTGCGTACCCGGGTCTGATTTATGGACTCCGGGTAAGGGCGCGGGCACGAATCGGAATATAGGTGAACATGTACGGCTATGAAGCTACGCAAGTTTTGCTTCCTACTTCAATAGCGATAGAGAGGAAAATTTAGCGATCAGACTGCGTGTCTGCCCGTCCTTAGAAAAGAACACCTTGTAGGTGAGGCCAGCACCACCTTCATAGATCGACTCGATGGTGCCAATGCCAAATTCGCGATGAAAAACGACATCGCCAGCCTTAAAAGCAGAACTTGTGGATGCACGAACAGGTTCGTCATAAACGACATGCTCATCGGCTTCATCTTCCATGACTTCTTTGTGAGATGTAGACGCCGAACTCATGGGCTCACGCAGCGGCCGGCAATGTTCACGCGGAAGTTCCTTTAAGAAACGGCTAGGGTACATTGCCCGGCGCGTTCCCCAAAGGGTGCGACTGCGTACATGCGTGATATAGAGGTATTTTTGTGCCCTCGTCATGCCAACATAACACAGGCGCCGCTCTTCCTCTAAAGCCGTGTCGCTGTCGCGGCTATTGATATGGGGAAAAAGATCTTCTTCCATCCCCACCAGAAAGGCAACAGGAAACTCAAGGCCTTTGCCACTGTGAATTGTCATCAAGCTAACACGCGGCTGTAAAGGGTCTACTTCATCCAAGCTAGCCTTTAGAGACAGCTCTTCTAAAAATTCTCCAAGAGTACCGTTAACACGCTCGTGCTCCCATTCATGAGCCTTGGTGACCAATTCTTCTAAGTTGGCGCTGCGATCTGCGTAAGTTTCTTCTTCAAGGTTGAGATAAGCCATGTAGCTTGTTTTGTCGATGACAGCCTGAACAAGACTTTTAAGGGTTCCCTTATCGACCAGTTGTCTTAGCTCGTCGATGATGTCTACATATCCTTTCAACGCGCCTTTCTGCTTTGCTGTCAGGGTAAGATGCGTTTGCGCCCCTTTAACCAACCCTCTACAAAAGTCTAGAATGGCGACATGTTCTGCCATTGCTGCAGAGCGGATCTTCTCCACTGTCTGGGCCCCAAGGCCTCTTTTTGGCAAGTTGACGGTGCGCTCAAAAGAAACCATATCACTGCCTGAATGAACCATGCGTAAATACGCCATGATATCTTTGACTTCACGTCTTTGATAGAAAGAAACACCGCCCACGATAACGTAGGGAATGCGAGCTGCTAGAAAGCGATCTTCAAAGGCACGTGACTGAAAGTTTGTGCGATAGAAGACCACCATATCGTTAAGGTTAATTCCTTCTTTATCGCGGTGATGGCGGATACATCGGGCGACAAACGCCGTTTCCTCCGCGTCATCTTGTCCTGTAAAGAGACCTATCTTTTCGCCAGCTCCTAGAGCACTCCACAGGTTCTTTTCAAAGCGTGATGTGTTATTGGAGATTAAGGCATTAGCAGCATCAAGAATGTGCGTAGTACTGCGGTAGTTCTGCTCTAATCGCACAACTTTAGCATCGGGGTAGTCCTGTTGGAAATCGAGGATATTACGTATTTCCGCTCCTCGCCACGAGTAAATAGACTGATCAGGGTCACCAACAACGCAGAGATTACGTCGTTGTGCGACTAACAGACGAATCAACTCATACTGAGCTTGGTTGGTGTCTTGGTATTCATCGATTAAGAGATAGTGCCAGCGCTGCTGGTAGTATTCGAGCACTTCTGGACACTCTTTTAGCAGTCTGACAGGGAGAAAGAGTAAGTCATCGAAATCGACGGCATTAAATTGAAACAGACGTTGTGTATAGGCTCTGTAGATGCTTTGTCCTCTTTCCGCTGAAAGACCACGCTCGCCTACATCAAATTCATCTGGGCTTTGCAACGCGTTTTTTGCCTTAGAAATCAGAAGACGAAACTTCTTGATGTCACTGCGCTCTACAGCCAACCCCATATCATCCGCACAGCCTTTGATCACTCTCTCAACATCTTCTTCATCATAGATGGTGAAATCGCGTCGATAACTGAGGTGATGGATCGATTCACGCAGCATCCTAGCACCCAAGCTATGAAATGTGCTCACCAAGACATCTGCCTGAGTGGCATTGGCGACGCGGTTGCGCATCTCGCCAGCCGCCTTATTGGTAAAGGTAACAGCCAAGATGCGATGAGGATCAACACCGCGCTCCAATAGCCTGATGATGCGGAAAGTCACAACGCGCGTCTTGCCAGAACCCGCTCCCGCCAAAACAAGCAAGGGACCTTGGTCGTGCTCGACAGCCTCGCGCTGTGGAGGGTTTAACCCAGCTTCTATCTGTGCCATCACATGTGCCGCCATTGTATCCTTCAGAGCATCTACCTAATAGAGACGGACATCATACAAGGCATAAGCATATTTGTCATGGATGGACAATTTTGTAACTCCTGTTACAAAATTGGCATATGAACAGAATCATCACACGCACCCTATCCTCTAAGTTGCTGCAGCTCAAAGAGCAATTCCCTGGAAATCCTGCTGTAGGTTTCCATAGCGATGAAAATCATAGCTGAGGGCAATCTCGCGGACATGATGGAGTAGTTCGAGGCGTCCATTCGCTAAAACAGGTCCCAAGATAATTCTAGCACCCGTTTTAGCTAAACCAAATTCCAACGATGCTGAAGGACGTTGTAATAGACGTACCCTTGGGAATGGATAGTTTGCTAGGCGTTGAGCAAATGTCTCTTCAGTTTCGATCATGATATTGATATCCCACTGATCGAGACCATCTACAGAAGCTTCTCGACTACAGCTAATCTCTAAATCTGCGCCACATACCAGCGCGGCAGCACAAACGCGGTAGAGATCTATCACTTTGTCTTGGGGTTGCATGCGTAGGATAATCTTCTGAGGGTGATAGATCAGACGGTTATCTTGTCCGATCACGTGACTGACATCGACGGATTGGGAAAATAGATGTTTCCAGAAGTAGCAATAGCTGGCGATGCTAGCATGCCATAGCGGCTGCTCGCGATCGGATAGCTGTTGGGTAACCCACTGCACAAAGGTCTTTATCTGTTCCGGTATCTCAGTACTTTGTTGAGGCAACATCGTTTGTTCGGCACGCATCAGGTTGATCAAATAGTGAGGACCGCCGGCCTTGGCGCCAGGGCCAAAACTGCTGTCTTTACAGCCACCAAATGGCTGCCTCTGGACCACAGCACCGGTAATACCGCGATTGATATAGAGGTTGCCAGCTTCGATAGAAGCTAGCCATTGTTGATGCTCACGACTATCTAAACTATGCAAACCCGACGTCAAACCGTAAGGCGTTCCGTTAGCCATTGCTATCGCTTCATCGATGTCTTTAGCGCGCATGACGGCAAGCAAAGGCGCGAAAAACTCTGTACGATGCGTAAAGCTTCCTGGCTGTACGCCGATTTTGATCCCTGGCGACCATAAGCAGGGATTATCCGGATCGGGCTGCGGTTGCAGCAGCCACTCCTCACCTTCCTCTAAAGTCGTGAGCGCACGTCGTTGTTCTTCTCGCGGAGCAGCGATGAGAGGACCTATTTTCGTTCTCATCTCCCACGAGGCGCCGACAGCCCAACTTGACGCAGCATCTCGTAGTTGTTCTCTAAAGTGAGGGTCATCATAGACCTCAGCTTCACAGATCAGTAAGCTGCAGGCACTGCATTTTTGTCCTGCGTGGCCAAAAGCTGATTGCACGGCATCACGGATAGCAAGATCGCGGTCAGCCATGCGTGACACGATTATGGCATTCTTGCCACCTGTCTCAGCCAACAAGTCGAGACCAGGGCGCAAATGGAGGAGGTGTCGTGCCGTAACTGTAGAACCAGTCAAAATGACAGCATTGACGCGTTCATTCTGAATAAAACCTTTGCCTGCCACCTCGTCGTCGCAGACGATAAATTGGAGAACGTCCCTACCGACTCCTGCTTCCCAAAAAGCTTGAGCGATCAAGTATCCCACTTGAACAGCCTCAGGGGCAGGCTTAAACAAGACAGTGTTGCCAGTTGCCAAAGCAGCAGCGATTCCACCTACGGGAATGGAACAGGGAAAGTTCCAGGGTGGTGCAACCAAGACAGTACCTTTTGGCTTCCAGGAAATATCAGACAACGCATAAAGCTCACAGATCTGTCGGCGATAGTATTCGATGAAATCGATAGCCTCCTGTATTTCTACATCGGCTTCTGTAGCTATCTTGCCACATGTATAGATCATGGCTCCCATGAGATCAGCGCGTCTTCGACGGATTGCCTGGGCAGCATTCCAGAGAATGCGAGAACGCTCGCTTACTGATGTTGTCGCCCATTGAGGATTAGCGGCAGCAGCTGTAGAAACGGCATCTTCTACCTGTTTTAGTGTTGCTGATTCTATATTAGGCAACGAAATATCAGCCCAAGCTTTTACGACACCAGCTAACCAAGCTCGATTAGAAGCTTGTGACCAATCTGTATTGGGTTCGTTGCAAAAAGAAGAATCATATAAAGGTTGTTGCGGCTCATCAGCACGATTTTGGATGCGTTGAGAAGAACTTGATACTTGGTCAATTTGCTGACAAGCGATTGTAAAGGCATTTGCCTGTTGCTCCCATTCTGACGTACCAGGAGATAAATGGAAAAGATGACGTAGAAAGTTCTGAGGAGCTGTATTTTCGTCTAGTCGTCGGATGAGGTAAGCGATCGCATGTTGGAACTCTTCAGCCGTGGCTGCTGGGCAATAGAGCAAGATGTCTCCACTCACAGCTTGAACGGCACGCCTCAGATGGTCCGCCATGCCTTCTAGCATTTCAAAGGTCACTTGATCTTCGACTCCTTTCTCTGCTCTCAATAGCAAAGCATAGGCGATATCAAAGAGATTGTGACTGCCAATCCCCAGATGAACGGCATGAGCATGTTGGGATGTCATGCCATACGTCACCATCCGCTTAAAGTTGGCATCTACATTGCCCTTGTTTCCGTAAGGAGCCTGCTCCCATCCATTCATCGATGCCATCACTTGTTCCATTGCCAGATTAGCACCTTTTACGATGCGAATCTTAATGGGAGCTCCACCACCGGCAACACGCTTGATTGCCCAATCTGTTAGAGTTTGCTGATAGTGAAAGGAGTCAGGGATGTAAGCTTGTAAAACAATACCAGCGGATAGCTGCTGAAACTCAGGCTCATCTAAAACACGTTTAAAGAGGGCAACAGTCAAGGCAAGGTCTTGATATTCCTCCATGTCTAAGTTGACGAATTTTGGCGGGTCACTGATGCTAGCACGGTAGAGCTGACGCAAACGCTGCGACAAAATATGAAGAGTATAATCCCAATCGAGAAGGTTTAATTGGCTGCAAATGGTTGAGATCTTCACTGAGATGTAGGTGATATCTGGATTGGCAAGGTCATCGAGATAGCTTTTAAGGCGACGCTGAGCTTCGTCTTCTCCTAAGATAGCCTCGCCGAGATGGTTGAGATTGACACGCACATTCTCACGACTTCTCTGCTGAAGATGTGTTGTAAGCGCTTTGGGTTCTCCTGGTAGAATCACACGTGCCGTCTCGCGCCGAAGAGCATGCTTTACCACAGGCACTAACAATCGTGGAAATAATGGACTCATAGCCCTAAAGAGCTTAAGCTCCATGCGACGCTTTGCCGTGAGAAAGTGAGGAATGCCATATCGATCGATGAGATAGGCGATCTGATTGGCGATGCGACTAGGATCATGGCTACGAAAACATTGATCTGTCAAGCTAGCGGTGAAGGCTTTTCCTACTGGATCGTCCATCATTCGAGCTAGCTGTGCTTGAAGCTGCCGCTCATCAACTGTTTGAATCGCTTCACCCCAACATAACAGTACCGATGCCAGTTCTAACGCTTGTTGTGCGTTTGCTCCACTTTCTTTTGCTTTAGATAGGAGGTGCAACGCTTTTTCGCGGTATCCGAGAAGGTCATCGGTCATTGTTTGCTTGGCCCTGCCCCACCAGTTTGGTTACCCGATACGAGATAGAGGGAATAGGCGGGACGCTGGAACACTAGTTTAGATGCTAATCCCTCTTTAAGGTCTTCAGGAACAGGCCCACGCGTTCCCAACAGCAGATAACGATAGGGATGACCAGACCAGTAGTCTTCGATGGGTCGACCCGAAAAGTAAGCCGCATATCGTCTGGCACCGACGTTATACAGAGCAAAAGGTCCTGGTATTGAATCTTCCTTCATTTGGTGGCTTGCGAGGTAGAGATCCAACCAATCACCCAGATAGAATTGCTCCGGAGTAGGACTTGCCAAATAGCTGATTCCGCTATAGGCCTTCCCATTGCCTTTGATCAGGAGGTAGACATCTAACGCGGCAAGATAAACTATCCAAGTACAGATAGCTAAGGTACCCAAGCCAACAGCAGTCTTGCGCATAAATCCAAGCCATTGATTATAAATTGCTTCAGCACCTAAAAAGAAGTAGCTAAGTACCAACGGAGCGATAGGCAATAGGTACCGCGTATACTTACCATCATGAATCGCAAAAACAATCAACCAAGCGACGACATACCAGTCACCGGGACGGAGAACGCGCTGGTAGCAAAGAACAACAAACCCCCACATCACCAACACTGTAATCATCAACATCGGGATGATAACAAGATAGCCAAAAGGTAACGCCGTGAATGCGCGCTCTTGAAAGAAGAGGTCTAACACAAAGCCAAACAAAGAAAGAGGCTCTACAGAGCTGATGACACTCATGTCTTGATAATACTTCGAAGCGGCCTCTCCCGATAGTCGCATCCACAACATCGGTAGCAACCACACAACAGCAAAGATTCCTACTCCAATAGCTGAGATCATCATCTCGGGCATGACATAACGTAAAGCTGGTCGTCCAGGCTTACGTTTGGAATAACGTTCCCATGCTTGAGCCACCAACGCAGCAAACAAAAGCACCCCAGCGTAGCGCGTCAATAGGCAAGCAGCGAACAGCAACCCCGACAATACAATGACACTTAGATAGGGGCGTCCATTTACTTTATGCAGCATGAAGAGAAACGAAAAGCTGAGCAAAATATAGGGCCATTCTGTCATCACCCGCGTTCCCCAAATCAGGCTATTTGGGAGCAATAGCATCAAGACACAGATCAACACAACATGAGGTCGTTTTAACGTGTCAAGATAGCGATAGATCATCACCATGCCTAATGCTACGGTCAGCAGAATAAGCAGCTTGGCAACCCACACGGACTGTAACCCTAACCACATCGGGATCGCTAGGTAGACGGAAAGCAGTGGTGGCCAATCCACAATAGGCTGTCCAAGAGAGCGGTACCCATCAAAGTTGGCCAACGAAGCGGCTCCCTGCAGGTAGACCACATCATCATAGGTCTCCGGTGCGACATAAGGATTAAGACCTATAATATACAAGGTGAAGGGCAATAATAGAGCCAGAATGACCAACTTAAATCGGCTCTGCTCTGTATAGGAAATATTCATTTATCCCCTCGCTTTGCCTCACCTTAGCATGGAAACGAGTTAGGTTGAAAATAAACTTAACTTCGCTGCGAGGCGAAAACGTGGGTATATGTTCATGGGGTGGGCTTGTTGCATAATTCACCACTGAGCCACAGAGACCAGTGAGGAGGAATGAGATTAGGGAGAAGAAATGAAAGGTCTCAACCCAATATTCTAACACTATCTCAATCCTTCTCATAGATCTCACTGATCTCTGCTGGTGAAAATGTTGTTTAGCTTAATGCACACGGGCGCGGGCACGAATGGTGACATAGGTGAACATTTACAAAAGAGAAACAGAAACAATCTACTTGGTGTGTGTGTACGTTACTCCCAAAAAACAGACACCTTGTGTTATGGTGTTACCTGATGAAACAGTTCTTCCTAAGAATCATTTTCCTTCTATTCTTTGCCAGCACCTTGCAAGCTGCGCCGGTACAAGTGGGCATCGACACGCTAGTATCAGGCGATTATGATGCTTTATTAAAAGGAAAAAGGTTAGGCCTCATTACGAATCACACTGCCGTCAACAGCCAGCGACGCTATACGATTGAAATCCTCAAGGCTAACGCCCACCGCAAAGGGTATCAATTGGTCGCTCTGTTCGCTCCGGAGCATGGGATCACCGGCGATGCCTATGCTGCTGATAACATCGAACATGGCAAAGACATCGACGGCCTACCTATCTACAGTCTCCACGGTACCACTAAACGTCCTACCAAAGAGATGCTAAAGGATCTCGACTTACTGCTATATGACATTCAAGATATCGGGTCTCGCTCCTACACCTATGTTTCCACCCTATGCTATGCGATAGAAGAGGCAGCCAAGGAAAAAATCCCTGTGGTCGTCCTCGATCGCCCCAATCCTATCAATGGTCTTCTCGTCGACGGCCCTCTTCTAGAAGAGAAGTGGCGCTCCATCGTCGGTTATCTCAACGTCCCTTATTGCCACGGGATGACGGTGGGTGAATTAGCTGCTTTTTTCAATGGAGAATATCACATCGGGGCTGAACTGCATGTGATTCCGATGCGCGGATGGAAGCGCAGTATGACGTTTGAGGACACGGGATTGACTTGGATCCCTACAAGTCCCAATATCCCTGAGGCTTCTACGGCATGGTTCTACCCCACCACCGGGATTCTAGGAGAACTACATATTGCCAGCATCGGCATCGGCTATACCCTGCCTTTCAAGATAATAGGAGCGCCTTGGATCGATGCCGAAGCTTTCGCTACCAAGCTCAATGCACAAAAGTTCCCGGGTGTGGCGTTCATCCCTTTCCACTTCCGTCCGTTTTCTGGAAAGTTTTCACAAGAGCCCTGCCATGGCGTACTCTTAACGATCACCGATCCAAAAGTCTTTAAACCAGTACAGACGCAGTATCTGCTGATTGGCATGCTCAAAAGCCTATATCCTAAACCATTCATGGATGCGCTAGAAAAGTCCAAAAGCCGACGCGAGATGTTCGCGAAGGTCAATGGAACAGATGAGGTCTTCCGCATCTTACAGGAAAAGAACTATGTCGTCTGGGAACTGAAAGGGCTACACGACAAGGAACGCAAAGCATTTCTAGAGAAGCGCAAAACATACCTCATCCCAAGCTACGGAAAAGGTTAGCTACCTGTAGAGGGTACATTGTGAATGCCAAATTTTCCATTAATCGCATTCATCAACCACTCTTGTGCCGCCTTAGGAAATCCATCCAGTTCTCGTCCATGAAAGTTCCAGGGGCGCAGAGATGAACCCACAGCCGCAAACCGCTTTAAGTTACTTACAATGGTTGAATCGAGAAGCTTACGCCTTAGCGTTTGCTTGGCACCTCGAATCTTAACATGAGTGCTGACGTGATCCCAATCATCAGCGATAGCTCGAAACCACTGGCGCAGGTGATCCCAAATGCATCGTTTGGCATAGATGAGCGATTCTTCCTCTGTGAGATTAGGCAACAGAGTTTCCCTTTCTAGAATTCTTAGTAATTGCTCGCTAGAGGACTCCCCAACCACTCCGTCAAAATAACGCATGACTGCCAAAGGATTCCCTATTTGATCCATAAGGTCTAGCAACCTTCTGCGCTGCTCTACGGTCCCACTGGACCAATCCACAGTAGCCTGTGAAAGAATCGACTGTAAGGAATGGCCTATTAACCGCTCTGGACAGTCGACCAACTCCAATAATTCGGGGACCGACTGCTTCCGACTTAACTGTTCCAACGCATAATCGGAATAAGCATCGCAAAGTCTCGACTGTCCTAGGCGATGCAACCGACTGAGCAATATCTGGATGGCTTCTGGGCTTCCGCTTCCCCAATCAACATGGATTCTGGAAAGGATACGCTGCAATAGTGGAAACATATCTTCTATCTTCGCCAAATCTTCGAAGATGCAAATAAGGGTGAGGAGATAGTCTACTGTTGTGTCATTTGCGAGTTGGGCCACCGCTCGTTCAACCCGTTCGGGATCATTCGAAGAGAGATCAGGGCAAACATCATGCCAGAAAGCAGCAACATGGACGTTACGAAAGAGAGCACACCGTATCCGATCTTGAAATTCTCTACGATCCGTTTCCCCTATATTCCAATAGTCCATGGTTTTGTCAAACTCATGGACTGTCCTTTTTTCCATACTAAATGGATTTAGCTCTCTACCCATGATACAGTCCACTAACAGCCATAGCTGCTCACTAGAAATGCCGCCAATGTCGATCTTCATCTTTTTATATAAAGGCCCGATCGGATAGCGGTCGATAAATGCCTTACTCTCTCCAAATTGAGATCCAAACATTTTGGCAAAGACATCCGATACTCGCATCAACGCTAACGCAGATGTCGCAACCGTACTACCATCCTCTGTCTTAAGCCGCAGGTCCATTGGCAGGTAAGGGGCTAGAGTAGAAAAGTGTTCCGTAACAACAGCGGCCATTCGATGATAGAGATCCCTATCCTCGTTATAGGCGATCGCCGAAAGCCGGGTCACACAACGCAACAGACGCTGCACATATTTTTTATCGTCGGCTAATAAATTATTTTGTAAATCCACTACGACAGCGCCAACAGCATCTCGCAGTTGCTCTCTACTTATTTCTTTAGCTGTTAATGCTGTTTTTTGATACTCTAGCCATACAGAAGTTTTTACATCTGTTGTAACACCTGTTTGCGACACTGTATTCATACTTTAAGACTTACCTTTTAATAAGAAAAAGGTAAACTATGAAGGTAATGCTGTTAATTGTCAATGTTTAGTACATTATGAAGAAGCGTCGTATCATTGATCTCTCGATCCCCATTAGTAATTCCGCGTACAGTGACCCACCTTGGATGCCTGCTCAAGTGACTTATTTAAGCCATCAAGAGACGGTCGCCCAGATGTGTGCGTCTTTTCCTGGTCTAAAGGAGAGCGATCTGCCCGATGGTGAAGGCTGGGCTGTTGAGCAGTTGACTCTATACACACACAATGGGACACATCTCGATGCTCCCTACCACTATGCTTCCACCATGGATGGTGGCAAACGTGCCATCACGATCGACGAAGTACCCTTGGAATGGTGCTTTGCTCCAGGTGTCAAGCTTGACTTTCGTCACCTTCCTGACGGATATGTCGCAACGGCATCGGATGTCGAACAAGAGTTAAAACGCATTGGCTACACCCTGCAATCTTTGGATATTGTCCTTGTCAACACGCGTGCTGGAGAACTATTTGGCACACAGGAATATCTCTCTGCTGGCTGTGGAATGGGCAGAGAAGCCACTCTTTTCTTGTTGGAACGTGGGGTGCGGGTTACGGGTACCGATGCCTGGAGCTGGGATGCTCCCTTTGTTCATACCGCAAAGCGCTACGCGGAACATGGGGACCCCTCCATTATCTGGGAAGGTCATAGAGTTGGCCGAGATATTGGCTACTGCCATTTGGAAAAGCTGCATTGTCTAGATATGTTGCCTTCGCATGGATTTGAGCTCTCTTGCTTTCCGGTCAACATCCAAGGGGCCTCAGCCGGTTGGACGTACATGTTCACCTAGTCCAGCAGACTGAAAACGAAGATCTTAAGCGCATCTGAAAATCGAAAAAACCTCGTAAATAGGCTTTTCTGGCTATTTACTCGGTTTTTTCGTTTTCATATGTCGCTTAATCTCATCATTTTCAGTTTTGCTGGACTAGGTGAACATGTACGGTTGGACGCGCGCTGTTGCTATCCTTCCTTGCTGACATGTTATTAAGATTAAGTTAATTGAATTGAATTTATAATAATTGTATTGTAAAATCAATATTCAACAAACAACAATCAAGTTTACATGAATAGCATTCCCAAGATACCTCTTGTTAGACATGCATCGTCCAACGAACAGATGGACATTGCGATGAGTCCAGTGCGTGGTGCTCTAGCAGGTGCGACAGCAGCGCAGCAGCGGATACGGCAAGAAGCGATGGTGGCTTTGGATTTTGCTATCCAACAAGCCAATGCTGCCAGACGTCCCGACCAAAAGGTAGCTTCTCCTCTCGACAAACATATTCGTGAGCTCAAAGGGCTACGTCAGACTGCTGAACGGGCTGTTTTGGAGACTAGAAGCGAAGTCAAAGCGTTCGCTAAAAGCATAATAAGCCAGCTCTCTGTTCTATCGGGCTACCTGCCAGGAACTGCTAGTGCTCTTAGTGTTAAAGCACAGGCAATCAATAGTGCAACGCGAGAGTTTCGCGGGCATATGAAGGATCTGCCTCAAACGATCGACCGAGTGGCCACTGGCCAATTTGCGCTGTCAGGCCGACGCGGCTTCTTTGGTGGTCTGCTTGATACCATTGCAGCTGTGTTTAATAGGGTCATGGTCTTCATAGGCTGGCGAAAGTCGATCAATCACATCAACTTAAGCGAGCTGCAGATACGTGGTAAGCATGCAGAGCAGGTAATGCGCCAAAAGCTGATGGGGCCGTCGAAACCGGCTATCGCATTGACACCAGACGTACAACCTCCGCCCATCACCTTTGGGACCGCGCTGCACAACTTAAGAAATCACATGGGTCCTGCGCTCAGCACTTTTCTGCGCACATTCCTTTACGAACATCTTCCTGCCGACAGCAAACAGGATATCGCTCTTCTCGATCCTCTCTTTGACGAGGTAGCATCATCTATTGATCAATCACCATACCGGACCCTCGACGGCTGGTTTGACCAAAATGCCCTAGCTAAGGGCACCCCAAAAAAGCAGCTTGGTGGCAAACGATCAGCGGAGATGTGCAAACTCTTGGTGAATATTCTTCAGCGCTTTTTTGACATGATGCCGATCGATCAGGCGATGGCTCCGCAAGAGAAAACTAAAATCCTCAATGAACTCAAGAAGCAGTTTGCCCTTGAAACCAACAAAGTCAATGCTCTGCCTGACAGTGCAACAATCCAGAACATCTGGGCCCTCCCTGATGCCCCGATCGTTGTAGCGGGAGTTGCAGACCTCGTCCATGGCATAGAGAAAGCACGACAATTACGTTTGAAGGCTAAGGTTGGCAAGCCCCCTTCCAGCTATACAAAGTTTGCGCTGGACACTGTTCCGACGTTGCGCCGCCTCCTCTCTTATGAACGCAGCATCAAGTTCTCTTTAGGATGGCTGACGACCTGGCCTGCGCGCTATATTACGGGTAAAACGGCAGCCATAGTCATCCGACTCTTCTCGGGCAACGCTCTAACAGCAAAGCAACGGCAGCTGACTAGTGCGTTGATGCCGAATCTTCTCAAGGTCTTGAATAAGTTAGACTTTACCAAAGCAGAAAGCAAAGAGACGCGGCGCAAGTTGTTGCAGCTTCTCAATGTCATCTACGACGGTGTTTATGGCGAGCAGACCATCTCCACTAAACAGTTGACCGTACAAATCACAGAAGCGTTAGGCGATCTGATCTCGCATACTGTGACTTCTGAAGAAGGCTTTGCATCTGGCTTGAAAGCTATGGCTTATATTCAAACGAACTGAAAAGTTGGCTTGGATATTGATTAAGCACTGATAGAGCCTTTAATTAACCCGCGGCGCTGTCTATCTTCGCGTGTTCCAGTGACTCGTTTGTTGAGGAGAGTATGTAACACCTGTTTTTCGATTGGCAGATGTGGGTGTTTTTCATAGAAATCTAGATACTGAGTTAACGAATGTGTCCTCGAAATATCGCATCGCCGTTTTTTGATGGCTTGCGCCAATTCCAACGCCGCATCATGCCCGATACGAGGTTCCAGAAGAAGGTAAAGTACTGCTAGCTCAGCGCCATTGGCGTTGGCAATGCTGCAATTTCCCGTTTTTTGATACTTTTGTCGGATATAAGTTGAATTCTTAGTGGCCCTAAAATCCTGGCGAAAGTCTGTAGTGAAAAATGACAAGTCGACTTTAGGATACAGTTTATCGATATCGACCGATGCACAGAAGTCGAGATGGATGCCGGGGTGTGGCTCACTCCCATCACCTTTATTGGCACGGGCGATCCGATATAGGTTACCAACTTTCTGAATCACCACAGCGACAGCGTGGGTCCCTGTCGAGAGCAGAAGCGCGACCAATCCCGTTTGTTCTAGCTTGCGTTGTGCTTGAGATGGGGTGGTCATGGTCGTATCAGTTAATGCGTGTTGAGCGGCCAACAAGACCTCTTGGATTCCTTTTTTCCCAAAAACATTCACCCTTTTACGACTTGTCCGCGACAGTTGTGCCATGATCCCATGCCATAAACGACCGTCTACCTCTATTGCCTCTGTCAGCTTGGGATAAAAAGCATCAACTTCTCGTCGTAATGTCTTGCCCGCTACTTCCACATGCCACCCAGACAACTGAATTGGGCGCCCCTTTACATCAATTGTGACATAAATGCCAAACCGGTTGGCTAGTTCCTTAGAGAGCATCATCCGCTCGGAAGTGCCATCATCACCTGCTTGCAGACGTGCTAATGTCTCTGTTCCTTTAAAAACAGAGGAACGCAATGCATACTGAAGTGGGGTATAGCCAAGCTTATCCAATACATTGATATCGGCACCACGATCGAGCAATAGCTCCGCTATCTCTTGTTGTCCGCTCATACATGCTATCAAGAGTGCCGTGCCATGGTAGTTGTCTTCATGATTGAGATCAGCTCCATGGTCTAATAAAAACACGGCGATATCGCGACGACCCATCCGACAAGCATTAGCTAGTGGTGTGTCTCGGTTGTTATCTAGGCTATCCACTTTAGCGCCGGCCTTCACCAACAACTGAACAACTGAAAGGTGGCCGTTAAAACTAGCCCAAGCGAGAGGGGTCGAATGATAACTATCAAAAACTTCAATATCAGCACCGTATTGAAGCAAAAGCCGCACAATTTCTGCATGGCCATTACGGCATGCCTCAAAAAAGGGAGTGGCCTGAAACACATCGGCAGCGTTGGGATTAGCTCCGCGCTGGAGCAACTCTTGGACAACATCTAACTTACCGGCAGCACAAGCATACCACAGCTCTGTCCTTCCCTCTGAGTCTGGATTCTCAACAGCGCTATCATCCACTCCAAATAGCCACCGTTGCGCGAGGTGTGACAAGCTATTCGCTCCCCGAACAACATGTCGCACTATAAACTTTAACCCCTCTGGTCCGTTATCCCACGGCGAAACAGCAGGGAAGGTGATGGCGGGATTGGCTTCTTCGCGTTCCCTTTCTAATGGCTGCAACTGGATGGAGAATGATTGGGATAACAATTCGGGTGATAGCTGCCCATTGATTTCTTCCACAATAGCACCATTTTTCTATAATAAAAACAAATTATACACTATTTAATAATTTATGTAAATTTTAATTACATATTATTAATAAAGCATATATGAAAGCTGATTAACAACTTTAATCTACTGGAAAGGAGAGACGACATCGGGGCATTATGGGAAAACTACCTAGTCATGGAACGTCTAAAGAAGCAGGAATACACACGCACGTTCAGCCACAATTTCTTTTGGCGCACGTATGATCAAAAAGAGTTAGACTGGGTGGAGGAGCGTTCAGGAGCGCTTTTTGGCTATGAATTTAAGTGGTCCAAGAGGGCAGCGGCTGCGCCCAAGCTATGGCTATCCACATACCCCAACGCCTCCTTCGAATGCATCCACCGCGGTAATTATCTACCGTTTATCACCTAAGTCGTCGCAGCAACCGCCCCTGTGTCTGCTGTGGTTGTAGCGATGACCTGTTTTTCACGGTCTTCGCCAATGGCTTCGCCGCGGTTAGCAACGAGAGTATGCAGCTGCACACCCAGAGACCTAACAGCAAAGATCCAGAGCACAATCACACCGAGTAAGATAGCCGCAACATAGGGAGCACTAGCACTTAGTGTTGTGAAGATGAGAAGCAACCCTTGATGCAATAGCGACCCCCCCGATTTACCAAAGCGGGAACCGACACCATCGATAGCTGCTTTGCCTTTGAGTTTGAAATCATGATCGAGAGGAATAAAGGCCATCTCCTTCGTAGTATCAAAGACCGAATACTTGCATCCTTTGCTAAAGCAGTTTTGAGCTCCGCCAAAGAAGACAACCATCGCTAATGGTGTAGCGCCTAGGAAAAGGCTTTCAGGTGGCAAGGCGTCCTTAAAGAATAAGAGAGTAAAGAAACCCACACCCGTAATCAGCATGGTGACAGGAGTGATAAGAGCGGTACCCGTCCAACTTGCCTTCTTAATGAAGACTGGGATGAGGAACGATAGAGCCATCGACAATAAGCCTACAGCTGTTGTGACATCACCGAGGTAGGCGTTGTAGTCGCCAAAGCTTGGGTAGAGCTGCTTAAGCTGGTCTTTCCACACCACCTCAACGAGGTTGATGACGAGATTATAGCCTACCACAAGAGCGGCGATGCAGAGCAAATATTTACTACCCGCTAGCTGCACTAAACTTTCACGCATGGAGAGTTTGGGTTTCTCCTTACCTTCGGCGAGGGGACGGCGTCCATGCAGTTCATCATAGCGGCGGTCATTGAGGACGTAAACATTCATCCAACGGAAAGTCGCCATCGTGACAAGGCCTAAGAAGATGACGATACTCATGAGAATAAAAACAGCATCGCCAATGGTCGCTTCCATCACGAGAGTGGGTACCTGACCAGCCAATACCGCGGACAGGTTGCCCCCAACGGATAAGACAGCATAAAAGCGTCTAGCGTCGCCGATACGGGTGATCTCGTTGGCAAAGCCCCAGAATAAAACAGTGAGAACGATGCAACCCCATAGCTCTGACATGACATAGAGGGCAGTAAAGGTCCAGTTTCGCAGCATCGCCACGATCCAACGAAAACCACCAGGCAACATCGCTTCGAGCGCTTCAGCAGTTTGGTGCGGATGGATGGTGTCTTGGTTGGGATAGAGAACAAAGGCAAAAAGAGCAAAATAGATCAAAAATCCTGTGATGAGGATGTAGACGACTTTTTCCTGACTGTAGCGGTTAGCAAGCTTAGTGTAGATCAACGTCAGCAACACCGCCATGGGCAACATCGCCCATACCTTAATGAAGGGAATCACTTCAGCACCGGAAGCTTTAGCAGTGACCACTAAAGCGTCCTTCATATTGCGCAACACGCTGTAGTTAAAACAAATGCAGAAGAGCATCAGAAACATCGGAAGAATCATCCGCGTTTCACTGCGGTGGATAGGCCAGAGGATCGACCTCAACCTACCAAACTCATGCTTTTGTTTACTTCTCATAATCCCTCTAAGGAAAAAGAAAATTTATATGCTAACTATTAGTTTTTATCCACATAAAAATTGATTACAGGATCAAGCACCTATCTTTTGCTCTTGCATTTCAACATCATCACTCTCTGCTAACGATGCCTTCGCGGCGGCTAAAGCATCTGCGGTCTGCTGTTGCGTGAGTTCGTTAAAACGCTTGCCCAAAGCCGTGACAGCTAGAATCCACAAGCCAATGATCACCAAAAGAGCGGCGGCGACATAGGGAGCACTCGCAACAATTGTGGAGAAAAACATGAGGAGGCCTTGGTGGATGACAGAACCGCCCGATTTACCCAGGCGAGAACAGACACCGTCAATTGCAGCTTTCCCTTTAAGCTTCGATTCGCTGTCAAGGGGAACAAAAGCTAGCTCCTTAGTGGCATCAAAGACAGAATACTTGGCGGCCCGACTGATACAATTTTGGAGAGAACCCAAAAACACCACTAACGTTGGCGTCGAAAGGCCTAAGCCAACCGGAATAGCCGCAAAACACATCCCTTCCTTACAGAAGAAGAAATAGAAAAAGAGAACACTTGTGGTGAGAAGCGCCACTGGGGTAATCAACGCAGTGAACGTCCAGCCACAGCGCCTGATAAAGTTGCCTGTTCCAAATAGCGCTGTTGATGTCGCTACCAAGCCGATGAAAAACATCACTTGGTTCATGTAATAGGTAAACTCGTCGGTATTCGGATAGACCTCACGCACTTGATGCTTCCACACCACCTCAACGAGGTTGATGACGATGTTATAGGCGACGACGATGATCGTGATACAGAGAAGATAACGCGATCGGAACAGATAGGCAAAGCTGTCTCGCATCGAAACGCGTCCTTTCACCTTCTTGTCTTCCACCGCTTTCTCAGGGTCGTAGAAACGCGAATCAGTCAGCACTTCTCGGTGCATCCAGCGGAATAGTGCGATGACACCCAATCCACAAGTTAGGACCAGCACAAGCTGCAGAAATAACCATCGTTCGGATTCTGGGACGAATGAGAGAGGCACCTGCTTACCGTAGGTGATAAGCAGCATGGAAATGACCCCTGCAACCATCCCGGAAAAATTAGCGCCAATGCCAAACAATCCGTAGAAACGCTTGGCCTCTTCGACACGTGTGATTTGGTTGGCAAAGCCCCAGAAAAGGGTGAAGAGCATGATAGCCCCCCAAAGTTCCGCCATCGCATAGAAACCTGTAAACGCCCAATACCGGTACATCGCGATGAGGCCGCGGAAGCCCTGCGGCAACTGTTCTTGCAACCAATCCGCAGAAGCATGTGGGTGAAGGTAGTCGCGGAAAGGATAGAGCACCGTGACAAAGAGGAAGAAGAAGGCTAGGAAGAAGCCCATCATGATGTAAAAGACTATCTCGCGGGGCCAGCGATTGGCCAAGCGTGTATAGATGAAGGTGAGGAGGATAGCCATCGGAAACATCGCCCATACCTTGAGGAAGGGGATGACTTCGGCCCCTGACGACTTAGCCGTCACAATCAGGGAATCCTTCATCGTACGCAGTACATTATAATTTAGGGTGATGAGGAAGAAGATGAGCAGCATAGGAATCAGCTTCTTCCATTCGGAGCGATGCACCGGCCACAATAGCCGCTGCCATCTACCAAACTCAGGTTGAACCGACTGTGACATGTATCTCCTAAGCACTTTCTGAGTGCTTACCTTGTCGAGATGCTTTATTCTCGACTTGATTTAAAGTCGAGTTATTCACACATATTCTTTGAAACATTAATTGTGCCATCATTTTAAGATTATGTCAAGATAATAATTAGTTGACAGCTCATCAATTAATAAATGTTTTCTTACTTATTAGATAATACTTCAATCCCTGGCAGCGTCCCAAACTCGATATATTCCATGGTAGCTCCCCCGCCTGTCGACAGATGTGTCATCTTATCACCGAGGCCGAGGTGCTGAACAGCTGCTAAGGAGTCACCGCCCCCAATCAATGTCGTTGCGGGCAATCTAGCTAACAGCTTAGCGATTGCCTCTGTTCCTTTGGCAAATTGTGGCATCTCAAAAACACCCATAGGCCCATTCCAGAAGATGCATTTAGCCTTTTGCAGTTCTGCAGAGTAGCGGGAGATTGTCGCGGGGCCAATATCGACTCCCATCAGGCCATCTGGTATTCCCTCACGCAAAGAGACGACGCGATCAGCGGGCTGAGACGCTTCAATCTTGGGTACCACGACAACATCATCAGGCAAGAAGATAGGCTTACCGAACCGTTTGCCTTCAGCTAACACTTCATGAGCTTGAGGAATTAGCTCATCTTCACATAGAGAGGCGCCGATGTTTAACCCTTGAGCTCTTAGGAAAGTAAAAGCCATCGCGCCACCGAGAAAGAGAGCATCGGCTTTTTGCAACAAACTCTTCAAGACACCTAGCTTAGTCGACACCTTATTACCGCCTACAATGGCATAAAAGGGGCGCTGCGGATGAAGGAGATTCTCACCCAAAAATGCAATCTCTTTAGCGAGGTTGAAGCCTGCTGCAGCTTTTCCGGGAAAGTACTGAGCGATGGTAGCAGTGGAACTATGGGCACGATGAGCCGAACCAAAGGCTTCGTTAACATAGAGATCGCCCAACTGCGCGAGCTCCCTTGCAAAGGAAGGGTCGCTATCTGGCTCTTCCTCAGCCTTATGAAAGCGTAGATTTTCGAGGAGTAACACCTCACCGGGCTTAAGGGCCTGAGCGAGCTGTCGCACCTGAGATCCTGTACAATCTTCAGCTTGAATGACAGGCTTGCCAAGCAGCTCGGAGAGCTTCTTGGCTGTTGGCGCCAGGCTAAATTCCCGCTTCGGCTCCCCTTTAGGTCTACCGAAGTGGCTCATCAAGATGACAGAACCGCCGTGATCCAACACATATCGTATGGACGGAAGTGTCGATACAATACGGGTGTCATCGGTAATCTTGCCGTCACTATCAACGGGCACGTTGAAGTCGACGCGCATCAGGGTTTTCTTACCCTGCACCGGAAGATCTTGTATTGAGAGCTTGTGCACCATTAACGCCCTGTGCTGAAATAGCTTGATAGGGGTCTGAAGCAAAGATTATGATACTGATAATCCACCTTCAAGTCAACAGAAACATTGGGTATATCACATGGAACTGAGACGCACGAACCTCAAGGACAACCCTTTCGATCTTCTAAAAGAATGGTTGCAGACAGCAGAGAAAGCCAATATTGCCGAACCCAATGCGATGGTGCTGGCGACAGCCTCATCAGAAGCCACTCCTTCCCTACGTACGGTATTGCTTAAGGAGATAGAGACCTCTGGACTCATCTTCTACACCGATTACCGTAGCCGCAAAAGCGAGGAGTTGGAAGCCAACGCACAAGCTGCCTTGCTTTTCACATGGCCAGCGCTGGATCGACAGCTATGTGTGGAGGGCAGAGCCGAAAAAGTAGCAGAAAGCCAGTCAGACACCTATTTTGCTCGAAGGAGCCGAGAAGGACAGCTAGGTCGCTGGGCTAGCTACCAAGGACAACCCGTACCATCACGCGAAGACCTAGATGAACGCTTCAGAGTTGCTGAAGAGCGCTTTACTAACCTGCCAGTACCAAGACCTATCTGGTGGGGAGGCTGGCGCATCATCCCCCATCGCTTTGAGTTTTGGCAAGGACGCCTTCACCGCCTCCACGACCGCTTTGAATACCTTCTCGAAGAACCAGGAACCTGGCGCATCACGCGACTATCGCCTTAGCATCAGCAATTAGCCTAAAGTTCACTGAAAGGATTGGAAGATTGGTTAAAGAGGTTGCCCTTCCTGCGGCGCTTGATTTCGCTACGAATGGAGAAAAGCAGGTCTTGATCGAAAGGCTTGTTAGCCATCCATTGCAGATATTCCAGAGGAATCTCCTTAAGAGGGCGCCCTTTATGCTTACCAAGAGGCATATTACGCAGCAGAATAGGTTTGGAGAGGGCATTGAAAATTTCTTTGGTGCTGTCGTAGTGATGAGCTAGGTATTGAAACACTTGAACGTTGACTTGCACATCGCTCATCGCACGATGGGCATCCTGATCTGGAATATGAAAATGCTGACGAAGCTGGTCGAGTGAGTTGATGGGACTTTCCCCATATAGGCGCGCCATCCGCAGCGTGTCGATCACTTGGTTGTGTTCTAGGGTACAGGGGATTCCCGCCCTTTTGGCATCGCGCACTAGTAGATTGATGTCAAACGGTACCCCGTGGCCGACGATGATGTAGCGCCCTAGACGCTTGAGCAACTCTGGCAGCACCTCCGCTACCTTCGGCTTACCCTTGACCATATCATCGGTGATGCGATGAATCGCAATCGACGCTTCAGAAATTGCGCAACAGGGGTCGATGAGAGTCTCAAAGGAATCTAAGATTTCTTTCCCTTTAAACCGCACCATCGCGACTTCGATGATCTGATCATTCTCGAGATCAAGACCCGTCGTCTCGCAATCCACACAGACAAATTCATCCTGTTCGATACGTCCCATAGTGTCTCATTGCCCCCTAGCGTTGTGGTCTAGAGCCTGTTGAATCACAGCAATGAGCTCTCGGCGACCGACGTTTTTGGTCGAGGAATAGGCGACAGTAGCCGCGATGGCACCAGTTGGAAAAGCGTGCAATATCTTACGAATATTGCTAGCGCGTTCACCACTAGAAACCTTGTCAACCTTTGTCAAGACTAGCACCAACTTTTTATCTGCTGCCGCCACCCATTCAATAAACTGCACATCTTCTTCATTAGGAAGACGGCGGATGTCGAAGAGAAAGAGAATTAGCTCCAAGCTAGGCCGGGTATCCAGATAGCTTTGCACCATTGGCCCCCACTCCTCTCTCACCTTCACAGGCACTTTAGCATAGCCATAACCAGGAAGATCGGTGAAAACCAGGCTATCATCTAAACAGAAGAAGTTGAGCAGCTGCGTCTTGCCAGGCGTCGACGATGTCTTCGCCAATCCTTTAGAAGCAAAAAGATGGTTGAGCAGCGAAGACTTACCCACGTTAGAACGGCCTGCTACAGCTATTTCAGGCAACAACCGCCCTCTCGGATCCTTAAGGGTGGGGTAGTGATCAGTATGCACAGCACTTTTGACGAAGTAAGCGCGAGCAAACGTCAACTTAGTCATAGCACCCCCTGATCCAAATGAATCATGCGGCTATTTTCTCCAGACACCTCTAGCAAGATATGTAGCGCGTCGGCTGGGATAATCGGAGTGATACGCTCCGACCACTCGATACAACAAATGCCGTCGGCTGCAAAGTAGTCGTCAAAACCCATGCTGAGAAATTCATCTGTGTCGCGCAAACGGTACAAATCAAAATGATAGACATTTTTGGGGCCATGGTAGATGGCGAGATAGACAAAAGTTGGACTACAGACCTCTTCCGGTGCTATCAACGCCGCTCCACTCACAATGCCTTTAACAAGCTGGGTTTTGCCCGCGCCGAGATCACCATGTAAGCAGATGATAGCATCACCAGAAACGGTCTCCCCTATTCGTCGACCTAGGGCTAGCGTCTCTTCCAAACTGCTGGTCTGTATGATCTCCACAAGCTTATTCTGTCTCGACCCATTGCTCAACATACGGCAAGAACTCTTCAACCTCAGCCAGCCCTTCAACAAACGCGGTGATCTTATCTTCATCCAGCTGCTGCTTCAGAAAGGCGAGGAAGTGCTCTTCAATGCTGTAGCGATTTTGTCCCTGCACCTCGTCCAACGTCATCGACTTCAGGTAGTTTTTCTTGAAATCCTGGATCACTGCTTCTTTATTGTTGAAGAGCTTGCCACTCATCACCGATGAATAAACGACCTTAGTGACCATGGTCTTGGGCGGCTTCTGCATCATGTAATTCTTAATGACCTCAGGATCCTCAGAAACAAAGAAGCGCTTGACTCTGAGACCACCAATACGCTCTGTATTTTCTGGACAGGTGGATACCCAATCGTAAATAGCGTCTTGCGGGTTGGGGTGCGTGTTGTCTCCAAATACCTTACCGGAGAAGGGACAGATGTAGATCTTTTTCGTCTGCTCGTTGACGCTGCGCGTATCTGTACCTATCTTGATTTCGGTTTCATGCCATAACTTGCCTTCCTTCTCAAGAACACGCACCGCATCATCAGCACTTTGATAGATCGTTTTGCCCTTAGGATATAACACCGGTGCTAAGCTAAAACGATGCTGAACAAAAGCAAGATAAGTACTAGCCAGCTCTGCAGGGCGATTCGCGTCCAAAAACTCCAATATCGCCTTTTTTTCGCCCTCTGTCAGAACAAATTTTGTCATAGCCACCTCATCGATAGTGGGATAAGAATGAATGATTCCAGTTACTGGAGATAATTGTAAATTAAGCGGATGAGTCAGTTTAGCGGATGTCTAAATTATGAATCAAGTCTTTTGTACAGCGATATGTTGACAGCTTTTGTGTACATGTTTACGGGATAAAAATCCGAGCCCGAGCCCATGCCCGTGTGCGTGCCCATATAAGCTATGTATGCAGAAGACTTGAGAAAACGATAGGAACGATATAACGATATGAACGATAAAAATTAACTACCAATATTTAAGAATTTATTACCACAAAAAATCTCTCATTTCCCTGTCTTTCCTCTTTGTTCTCTGTGCGCTCTGTGGTGAAAATGTCGCTTAACTTAATCCATTTGTGACATCAAAAGTCGGTGAGCCATGTTTTAGACTTGGGATGCTGACCAGACAACACCTGAGCAAACTTATCGCGGAGAAGCTGGCATACAGGGCCGGGTCCAGGCTCTTTACCTTCTGCAACCTGTTCTAGCTTTCCAATGCGCCGGCCATCGACAGAAGCGACATAGGACACTTGAACGGCTGTCCCGACCATGATGATCTCATCAGCTGTGTACAACATGGAACGGTCGATAGGTTCATAGTGGACGGTTCGCCCAGCCTCTTCCAATAGCTCTACCATCGTTCGCATGGTGATCCCTTCTAATAGAGCAAAACCACGAGGAGGCATCAACACCTGGTCGCGGTAGACAACGATGATATTGGAAACGCTGCCTTCGACAATATGACCCGCCGCATCGAGCATCAGGGCATCGTCATAACCGCTTCGAATCGCGTCGGTAGCCGCCATTGAAGAATTAACATAACAACCGCCAGCCTTGGCCTTGGTTGGCAAAGCGTTATCGGAGAACTTCTGCCAGCTTGATATCTGCATTCTCAGGCCGCGATTAGGATCGAAGTACTGCCCTAACTCTACCATGTACATCGCTAGCTCAAAGGTCAGCCCAGGAATCCGCGGAGCTAAACGCTCGGTAGCAGAGTAGATGAAAGGGCGGAAATAGACATCTCCTTCGAAGTGGTTGGCATCGATCAGTTTGCCAACAACATCTCGAAATTCCACGAAAGGTATGTAGTAGTCTGCACCGAAAATGCGTGCCGCATTCATCAATCGCTCATGGTGGTCGGCAAGTCTGAATACTCGTGTCTTACCATCGCGGTAGTAACCACGGAAGCCACCAAATGCTGTCATCCCATACTGAAGGCTGTGCGACGCCACGCTGATTTTCGCGTCATCAGACGGCACTACCTTACCTTGAAAATAGATGTATGGAAGCGTCCCTTTCATCTGCTTGTTCTCCTCTATATCTCTATCGTAGCAAAAAAACCTCTTCAACGATAGGGAGAACTTGCCTATGTCCTCTTCGTGCCCACATCCTATTATCCATAAGTCGAAAAGAGCCTTTCTGCGACTATGTTGAAAGTCTCTTACTCACCTTTTCGGTCGGAATTTTGATCGACAAGCCAGGTGATTGTATCCTCGCTGCGAAGCAGTGAAACCTTATATAGCCAGGGCATTACTGCTTCGCAGTAAGGAGGGTGACTGACCATCCCCCGGTTAGCTAAAAATCCTTTCTCTCAGGTAAAAAGGAACTCAAGACACATCTATCAGCAAGAAAATGAGGACTTATGGATAATAGAATGCGTGCCCGTGCCCGATTTATGGGTTCCGGGCGCGGGCACGAATCGGAATATAGGTGAACATACAAACTATATGCATTCCAATGCAAAAGCTATAATGATTGCATTATATGCACTAACTATCTAAAATCAGCCATTCAAACCTATTTACAAAAACTTAATCATGACAATACCTGTAAGAGCATCTTTCCATCGATCCACGACTGGCAAGCCGGTACAACAGCCAGCCAGACGGCCTGTCATTACAGCCAACGGAAAGCTAGCGGGACGACCCGTTGCTACAGCAGGACAACAACTGCGCATCAATGTCGCGAAGCAAATCCCAGCCAACCAACAGACCGCGTCGAAGCTGCCGACAGCTCAGACCATTAAGCCACCCGCTCCAAACACCCCTGCTGTTGCTGACATAGCGCCTGCAATTAAAAAAGAGCAGGCCAATACAACCATGCATCGAGCACTCATGGCTGCCGCTGGAGGAGCTTGCTTAGGTGCCGCTTACCTGGCTCTTCGCTTAACAGCGGGATCCAACAATAGCTCCCACTCTTCTGACGACCCAGCTCCCTCAAACACAGCCCTACCTTATCCATGCACTAAAGTCGTCAAATTTCTAGCTCCCTATAATCTAATACACACAAGCGATGCGGAATTCCAAGGTACTTGTTTAAACGGTGAGCTCACATCCTTAACGGGTTCTCTTTTCTGCACGGACGAGACTAATGGGAACCAAACTCCTTGCACTGCTAATGGCACGTTTACCTCAATGAGTGCTGAAGAAGTTCTGTCTAGAAGTTTTTGGGATTACATAAAATATTTGACGACTTCCGAACGCACGTTAAAGCTTCAGGAAGGAAATTTTGAGAAACAAAGTTTCTTTTTAACGTTCCGCGGAACAATCAATGGCACAGAATGGATCAACACGACCATTTCCGACTTATTCAGCCTAGAAAAACTGATCGGTAACTTCAGCAACCGTGAACTGACCAGCGGAGAGGTATACGACTCTCAGGGTCACCTATATACCGATGGTAATTATGTCTATGATAGTAAAGGGAAACGAAACCTGCATGGTATAGGCACTAGCTGCTCTCGCTCTTCTGATTGGATTAACGCAACCGATTGCTGGACAGGGGAGCATGTGTATGGCGTCAAAACAGGGACAGGCGAAGCATTTAGTCTCTATCGCGATGGTCAAACCCAAAGCTTGGGACAACAAACTTACTAAAAATAAAGGTTAATCATGACAACACCTGTAAGAGCATCTTTCCGCCCATCCACAGCGAGCAAACTGGTACCACCAACCAAACGCCCCTTGACTACAACCAACGGAAAGCTAGCAGGACGACCCGTTGCGAGAGCAGGACGACGACTGCCGACTACTGTAACGAAGCGAATCCCAACCAACCAAAAGACTGCGTCGAAGCTGCCAGCAGCTCAGACCATTAAATCACCCGCTCCAAACACCCCCGCTATTGCTGCCATAGCGCCCGCAGTTAAGGCTACCGAGAAACCTGTCGACAAGAAGGAACAAGCCAATACGACGATGTATCGAGCACTCATGGCTACCGTTGGCGCCGCTTGCTTAGGTGCCGTCTATCTCCGCTTAAGAAGGGGGGGCAACAATAACGACCACTCCAGTTCTCGTGCTAATAACAGCGGAAATGCCCCTGACAACTCAAACGATTTGCACACATCGTCCAGTTCTCAATCGAATTCATCGACCCACTACTGGTGGCCCTTCAGTAGCAGTAGTTCCAGTCAGTCACACAGCTCGCAAACATCTTTGAATTCTTCTCAACCACTTCTCTGGAATACAAACACATCTGATCCCTATGCGTGCACGAAAGCTGTTAAGTTCATCGCTCCTTACAAAAGAGATGATCGAGATATCTATGATGCTACATTCAATGGTACCTGCCTCAATGGCGAGCTGATATCCACAGAAGGATCTCTCTTCTGCAACGATCTTAATTTTTATGACACCGATCATATCTGTACCGCTAATGGTACATTCTCCATCACAACAACCTCTGTGAAAGCGGAGGGTTTTTTAGGAGCCCTCTTCCAGATTTTCTCCTCCCCAACCACCACTGTGCAGCTTCAAGACGGAAACTATCGCAAGTTAGACGGCTACGATCGTTATAATGGTGTTTGGGATAGGTTAGAAGTTGAAGCAACAGTCAAAGACTATCTGCTCATCGATACGACTGTTAGGAGCGATTTTTGGGATAGTGAAAAGCTGGTCGGTAACTTCAATGGAACTCAATTGACCAGCGGGAAGGTATATAAGTATCAAGATCTTATGACCGATGGCGACTATGTTTATGATAGCAATGGAGTTCGATTCCTGAATGGCACAGGCATAAGCTGCAACATAGAGCATTACCGTTACGTATGCTGGGAGGGGAACCATAATAAAGGCAAGAAAGAAGGGAAAGGTTCATTATTTTCCATAAACAATGACGATTCTCGTAACGACTGCGGATCGCGAGAGTACTCTTCTGACATGCAGATTTCTGGTTTTGAAAATACGAATACATGCAATGTAAAACGCTATTCACATAATTAATAAGCACATAACTAATAAAACGATTACGCTATACATGAAAATATATAAAACACCCAATCATTTTCACAAAAAAATCAATCAATGACAACACCTGTAAGAGCGTCTTTCCACCCATCCACGGTTAGTACTCCAGCACAATCAGCCAAAAGGCCTGTGACCGCAGGCCATGGAAAACCAGGGGTAAAGCCTGTTAGAAGAGCCGGACAACAACTGCCGACTACTGTGATGAAGCGAATTTCTCTCGACCAAAGAACCGCATCAAAGCTACCAACAACAGCTCAGGCCATTAAGCCACCTACTCCACACGCTCCAGCTATCGCTACCATATTACCCGCAGTCAAAAGCGTCGAAAAGCTTGTCGACAAGAAGAAACAAGCCAATACAACCATATATCGAGCGCTCATGGCTGCCACTGGGGCTGTTTGCTTAGCTACCGTCTGTCTAGCGTATCGTCCAACGGCAAGACTTACCTCTCGTGGTGGCGGAGATGGTTCTGGTGTCTCACACGACTCGCCAACATCATCCAGTTCTCAATCCGACCCACCGACTCAATGGTGGCCCTTTGGCGGTAGTAGTTTCAGTCAGTCACAGAGCTCGCGTACACTCTCCCATTCTTCTCAAGCAGATCCCTCGAATACAAACACCTCTTATCCGTGTAACAAAACTGTTACGTTCGTTCCTCCTTACAGAAAATATGATGGAGATGTCTATCACGCTACATTCGCAGGTAGTTGTCTCGATGATGAGCTGATATCTGGGGTTGGTTCTCTCTCCTGCATCGATTATGATCATCGGAGAGATCCTCTTTGTATCGCTAATGGTACGTTCCTTTGGGAAACGACCAGCGTGAAAAGTGTGGGTTTTTTTGAATTTCTATCCGAATTCTTCTTCGAAACCCCAAAGGCTACCATCGTATGGCTTCAGGACGGAAACTATATTAAGAATAGCTATTTCGACATCCATGATATACCAGAAGTCAAAGCAACAGTGAAAAATTTTCAATGTATCAACACAACCGTCAAGACCAATTTTCCTGAAAGACTACTAACCGGCAACTTCGATGGAAATCGATTGATCAACGGGCAAGTATATGAAGGTCGTATCCTTCACACTGAAGGCGATTATGTTTATAATAGTAGTGAAGCTCGGGCTCTGCATGGCGAAGGAACGAGCTGTGGGATAGATGAATGGCCTTATGGATGTTGGAAGGGCAACCATCACAATGGCCTGAAAGAAGGGAATGGTACATTATTCCTCTTAGGGGAAGATAGTACCCGTAAAGAGTGCGGATGGCGAAACTACGATAATGACCAGTATGCCTCAGGTTTGAATGATAATGATTTTTATTATGGATGTGAAATAAAAGAGTTTAACGATAAGCAGTGGGAGGTTGTTCGCAAGAAACACAGCTGGTGACCAAAACTCTCTGTGAGACTGAGAAGCAGATAAAATATAGCAAATAAAACTGTCTATTATTGTTTCCATATGATATGCTGATTTTTTATCTTTTCAAAAGTGAGACTTTGTGTCATTCCAAGAACTTAATTTGCATCCTGATATTCTGAAAGCGGTTGAAGAGGAGGGCTATACCTCTCCGACGGAAATCCAGCTAATGGCAATCCCTAAGGTGTTGGCAGGTCATGACCTGCGCGCCTCCGCCCAAACAGGCACCGGTAAGACGGCTGCCTTCATCCTTCCCGCTCTCAACAAACTGATCGTACGCTCTACTTCGCGCGCTCGCGGTCCCCGGATCCTCATCCTCGTGCCAACACGAGAGTTGGCGATGCAGGTGACAGCCAAAGCGGTAGCTTATAGTAAGTACCTACCCCGTATGACTACAGTCTGTATCTATGGAGGGGCTCCCTACCCTGTTCAGAACAGACAGCTATCACAGCCTTACGAAATCTTGGTGGCAACGCCAGGGCGTCTCATCGACCACATGGAGAGGGGACGTATCGATTTCTCACGCCTCGAGATGCTCGTGCTAGACGAAGCAGACCGCATGCTAGACATGGGCTTCATCGGTCCTGTGGAACAGATTGCCGATGCTACGCCTAAGCAACGTCAGACACTCCTCTTCTCTGCGACGCTAAAAGGCAATGTCCTGAAACTGTCGGAGCGCTTGCTGTCGGACCCTCAAGAGATCTGCGTCCATGCCCAACGCACCAAGCATGAAAGTATTGACCAGCGGCTACTGCTCGTCGACAATATGAATCATAAGATCCGCCTATTGCATCACCTGTTGCGCGAAGAGGCGTCGCAGCAAACGATCGTCTTCACGGCGACCAAGCGTCATGCTGATGAGCTTGTCGATATCCTATTGGAAGAAGGCCATCACGCTGCTGCCCTCCATGGCGACATGAACCAGCGCCAACGCACTAGAACGATGGAACGTATGCGCCAAGGCAAGATTGCCGTCTTGGTGGCTACCGATGTCGCTGCTAGAGGCCTTGACGTCCATACCATCAGCCATGTCATTAACTTCGACCTGCCGCAAAGCACAGAAGACTATGTGCATCGCATCGGACGCACAGGACGCGCAGGAGCGAAAGGGATCGCCATTAGCTTTGCGGCACCCAAAGACAAACCATTGGTCCGAGACATCGAGCGTTTCACTGGGCAAACCATGACACCTGTTACGATTCCTGGATTAGAACCAACGCACAAACCACGGCCAGCGGCACCTAAGCAAGACAGAAACCGCAGGCCCCCCTTCCGCCAACGCGAGAGGGTGAGCAAAGGCAGACCTGTCCAAGAGCCTACAGAGCGTCAGGGGACTGCTTCGCCGACTTTCCAGAAGCGCGATGGAGCGCCTAAACCGCGCAGATATAGCCATTCCCCCAAAAGAGCCGCACATGCCCCTCGCTGAGCATGGACGTAATAGACATGATGGACAAAAAAGACGTTTATAATGTCCATGGCGTCTATTAGGTCCATTACGTCCATGTCCATTGTCCATCATGCGCTTTCACTTTAAGAGCAATCGTGTTAGGCTAGCAGCTATGAAAAGCCTGATTAACCAGTTATACGATAAATTTTTACAGGCCATTCTGAAGGCCTATCCTGAGCTGTTGCCTGATGCTGACGCTATTCCTGTCGAAGTAACGCAAAGCACAAACGATAAGTTCGGTCACTACCAATGCAACACAGCGATGAAGCTAGCGAAGCAGCTTAAGGTAGCGCCTAGGCAGGTGGCTGAACATATCGTCCACCACCTCGACCGCAGCAACGGAGAGGGCTTGGCGATGATCGCCCATCTGGAGATAGCAGGACCGGGCTTTATCAATATTGCTCTCGACAACGCCTTTCTCAATCACCAGGTCAATACGCTGGTTGGCGATCCACGACTTGGTGTCGACAAGCCTACCCATCCGCAAAAGACCATCGTCGAGTTCTCGTCACCCAATACCGCTAAAGAGCTCCACGTCGGCCACCTACGCTCGACGATCATTGGTGACTGCCTGGCGCGCTTGTTGGAGTTCCAAGGGCATGATGTGCTGCGCCTCAACCACATTGGAGACTGGGGTACTGCCTTTGGCATGCTCATCGCCTACATGAAAGAGCAAGCGCCTAAGGTTCTCAGCGGCGAACACCACACCGACCTCACGCAGCTAGTTGCCTGGTACAAGGCGTCCAAGATGCTCTTTGACGCCGACGAAGCATTTAAGCAGCGCTCACGTCTTGAGGTCGTGAAGCTGCAGGGCGGCGACCCAGATAGCTTACACGCCTGGGAAATCATCTGTGACATCTCGCGTAAAGCCTATCAAGAAATCTATGACTTACTGGATATCAAGTTGGTGGAGCGTGGTGAGTCCTTCTACAACCCCATGCTTGCAGAGGTTGTCGCTGACTTAGAAGCTAAAGGCCTTGTCCAGCTCTCTGACGGCGCCAAGTGCATCTTCTTAGAGGGTTTTCAAAACCGAGAGGGTGATCCTCTTCCCCTTATGGTGCAGAAGAGCGACGGTGGCTACAATTACGACACGACCGATATGGCAGCGATACGTCATCGCTGCGAGGTGGAGAAAGCTGAACGCATCATCTATGTCACCGATGCAGGACAAGCGACACACTTTGCCATGATCTTTAAAGCCGCTGAGAAAGCCGGCTATCTCAACCCTGCCAAAAACCGCGTCGACCACGTGACCTTTGGATTGGTCTTAGGTCCTGATGGAAAGAAGTTCCGAACACGCGCAGGTGAGACAGAAAGGCTCATCGACCTTCTGACAACAGCCGTCGATAGGGCCGATGAAATTCTGAAAGAGCGCAGCCCAGAGATCGATCGTGAAGACCGCCTAGCATTAGCCAAAGCGTTAGGAATCGGCGCTGTCAAATATGCTGACCTGTCGACACATCGCCAAGGAGACTATACCTTCAGCTATGACCGTATGCTGCGCTTCGAAGGCAATACTGCCGCCTTCCTCATGTACGCTTATGTGCGCGTCGAAAGCATTAAGCGCAAGGTCGGGGTCGACATCAACAACCTGATCGGCAAAGAGGAGATCAAGCTAGAACATCCTTCCGAACTGGCACTAGCTCTCCACTTGCTTCAGTTCCATGAAACCTTAGATTTCGTGTCCAAAGACCTCATCCCCAATCGCCTCACTGACTACCTATTTGGCTTGGCTGAAAGATTCAATGCCTTCTTCCGCGATTGTCGCGTTGAAGGCTCCCCCGAACAACACTCACGCCTCCTCCTCAGTGAAGTAGTCGCCTGCACCCTCAAGCAAGGGCTCTCCATTCTTGGCATCGCCACCGTCGAGAGAATGTAATCGCCATTTCCGCTAAATTTTTTACCACAGAGAACACAGAGGTCACAGAGAGGGAAGTGCACCTGATTGTCATCACGATGTATTGAGAGAGATAAAGGCATTTTGTTATAACGCATGGATTACAAGGAGAACGAAATGATCAAACAACTTATCAAACACGGCAACAACAGTGCGCTAGTCATCGACAAGGCTTTGCTAGATGCTGCGGGATTATCCGAAAAAACGGCGTGGTTTCAAATTACTGTCGATCCTAACGGTGGAATCACCATTCAATCGGTTAAAGCTGTCAATCCAGACTTGCATAAGAAAGCATTTAGGGATGTTCTCAAAGAAAATGATGATCTCTTAAAAAGGCTGTCAAAGCGCTGATTTCAATTTGTTTGGGTATAGATCTACAACATTGTTTTGCTGGCTTCGCCAGCCACTTCACGCACATACTTGGGAACGGCATAGCCAGGCAGGCGCGTCATCAGAGCTTTGATCAGCGCTTGCCCTTCGGCTTCTGGCACCTCAAAATGCCCGACTCCCAGTGTTCTGTCGAGCTGATGCAAGTAATAAGGGAAGATAGCATGGTTTACCATCTTCTCGCATAGCTCTGCGAGCACCTCCACGTCATCGTTGACTCCGCGAAGCAACACCCATTGATTCAAGATGACAACCCCCTTCCGTTGCAGTCGCTTTAACGCTGCTAATACGTCGTCATCCAGCTCTCGAGGATGGTTGCTATGAATCACAAACCAAACGGCGAGATCAAGGTTGTCAAAGAGCCGCAAAAAGCTATCGTCCAACCGTTCGGGAATCCCAATGGGGAAGCGAGTGTGAAAGCGTAGACGTTTGACATGAGGAATTGCAGCAAGCGCTTGCATCAATGCTTCCAAATAGTGATCAGAGAGGGATAGAGGATCTCCTCCACTCAAAATCACCTCTGTGATAGTGGGGTCATGGCGAATCACCTCTAACTCAGCCTGAAAGAGCTTATCTTTCACATCATAATCAAAATGCTGCCGGAAGCAGTAGCGACAGTGCATCGCGCAGGCACTGGTGCAGAGCAGCAACGCCCGACCGCGATACTTGTGCAGAAGTTTTGGACTTTTCCGGCTGGCCGTATCGCCAATAGGATCGCAATCAAAACCTGCTTGTTCCACGTTTTCAGCTGTTGTAGGAACAAATTGCTTGAAGAGAGGATCATCCAGGTTGCCCTTAGCTATCTTTGAAGCCAATCGCAAGGGAATGTTTAAAGGGAAACGGCGTATGGCAACGATATGGCGGCGTTGTTCAGCAGAAAGCTCGAGGTAATCTGCTAGCCTTACCCAGTCCGTGACATTATCTCGAAGAACATCTTTCCAGGAACGGCCGCAATGAGACAATTTAACTTAGCTCACCGAAGGGGGATTGACAAAAGTTAGCAAGTCCATAGGGCCCTTCAGCCTCTTCAGTCCCGGGGAGAACTGCCGCCTGAGAGCGTTCGATATCAGCCCCCAGCGCCTGCAATTTCGGCACTAGATTTTCATAACCACGGTCCAGGTAACGAACGCCTCGTAACGTGCTGCTATCGCTGGCGAGCAGTGCCGCCATGACATAGGCAAAGCCTGCACGCAAATCTGGAATCGTGATATCGCGGCCGGTAAGGGGAGTTGGACCTCTGACGACCAGACTGTGTAGATGTCCTTGCGAAGCAAAGCGACAGCTCTTACCCCCCAAGCATTGACGGAATAGAGAAATATCAGCTCCCATCTCCACCAACGTTTGGCAGTAGCCAAAGCGATTTTCATAGACTGTTTCATGGACGACAGAAGCGCCGCTTGCTTGTGTCAGCAAGACGACAAAAGGCTGCTGCCAATCGGTCCCAAACCCCGGGTGAACGTCGGTTTCAATGTGCAAGCCACCCTGCATCGGACCATCATAAAAGAATTCGATACCGTCGCTCTTGACGTTATAACCGCCGCCGACTTCCCGTACTTTATTGAGGAAAGTAATCATATTAAGGTGCTGGGCGCCTTCTACTAACACCTTCCCTTTAGAAGCGATGGCAGCCATCCCCCAAGAGGCGGCTTCCAAGCGGTCAGGAAGGACAGTGTGTTCCACTTCATAGAAACGCCTAGTCCCTTGGATGTGGATGGTACGGTCCACATCGAGGGTAATGATCGCACCGAGTTTCTGCAAAAAGAGGATGAGATCTACGATCTCCGGCTCGATAGCCGCGTTCTTGATGACGGTAGTGCCACGAGCTGTCACGCTAGCCAAGATGGTATTTTCAGTAGCCCCTACTGAAGGGAAGGGAAGTTCGATGACGGCACCTTTTAAGCCATTATGAGCGCTAGCAAAATAAGCGCCTTCGCGACGCATCTCACGATACTCAATGCGCGCACCCAGCTTCTCTAGAGCGGTAATGTGAAAGTCGACGGAGCGCCTACCGATTTTACAGCCCCCTACTGTAGGGACGATGATGTCGTCGCCAGTGCGCCCTAAGAGGGCCCCAATCATGAGGATAGGGATACGGTTAGCGCCTGAAAAGCTCTGAGGGATATAAGAAGTCTTAATTTCTTTCGTGATGACTTCCATGACGCCTTTAGCGCGGTCCCATTGGATGTCAGCACCAATCTCACGGCAGAGGGCAACGGTCACTTCAACGTCGCCGATATCGGGAACATTGTAGAAGATGCAGCGTTTGTCGGATAGCAGCGATGCGACAAGCAGTTTCGTCATTGCATTTTTAGCGCCTGCAGCTCGGACGGTGCCTTTAAGCTGGGCGCCTCCCTGTACTTTAAGCACTTCTTGCGTTGCAGTAATAGGTCCTCTAGGCATTCTAGAGATTGTTTCTTTATCTTGTGTCAGCAAGAGGTCGCTCCTAACAGTCCGTTGCCGACATCATACTCATGCCTTACTTTTTTTGCGAGTTTTGGCGCTGGAATGACAAATAGGAAGTCGCTATGATGTTCCTAAAATTTGAGGTGTCGACATGTCGATTGTGAGGACAGGGATTGGGCAGGATAGCCACCGTTTTTTGCCATTAGATTCCACAAAACCCTGTATCATAGCGGGTTGTATTTTCGAGGACACCCCTGGTTTCAATGCTAATAGCGATGGTGACGTCGTCTATCATGCCATCTGCAATGCCATTACATCGTTAACGCATGTGTTGATCTTAGGAGGCATCGCTGACGACCTCTGCCTGAAAGATGGCATTACCGACAGCGAGGTGTATCTGCGCAAAGCGATGGAAACGCTGGGAAAGCAAAAGGTGACGCATGTCGCGATCACCATTGAAGCTAAGAAACCTAAATTCAAGCGTTACCTGCTCAGGATGCGCGAAAACATCGCTAGGGTGATGGGCTTAAAGGTAGACCAGGTGGGCATCACCGCTACGACAGGCGAAGGGTTAACTGATTTTGGCTGTGGCGATGGGTTGCAAGCCTTCGTCATTGTCACGACAATCGAAAATTAGTAGACATCGCGAAGATAGCGACCGCTTTCCCGTAGTGCTTTAATATAAGCTTTGGCGGCGTCTGCCCCTTGACCGCTTTGTTCAGCGACAATCATATGTAATGCTTGATCAACACCTTTAGCCATATTCTCAGCGTCACCGCACACATAGAAATAGGCACCCTCTTCTAGCCATCGATACACCTCGGCAGCGTTCTCCAGCAGACGGTGCTGCACATACACCTTCTCCGCTTGATCGCGTGAGAACGCGAGGCTAAGCCTTAAACGTCCTTCAGCCGCAAGGTGATTCCAATAGTCCTCATAGAAGAAGTCAGAAGCGCGATTCCAATCGCCAAAAAAAAGCCAATTAGCTCCTGTCGCCCCCACAGAAATGCGTTCCTGCATAAACCCACGATAAGGTGCCACACCAGTACCAGGCCCTACCATGATCAGTGGAGCCGTGTGATCGGCGGGTAACGTGAAATCTTTAGAAGGCTGCAGATAGACCGGCACCACAGGCATATTGAGAGGAGCCAAGTGACAGAGGTAATGGGAACATACTCCACAGCGTACATGACCATTGGTGACATACTGCGTCAAGGCAACGGTAAGGTGCACTTGTTCGGGATGCACCACTGCTGACGAAGCAATAGAATAGAAACGTGGAAGAAGCGGCCCCACTAAATCGCAAAGTTCCTGTGGTTCAATGGCAACCTCGGGGTATTCCTCAAGCAGATCCCACACCTCTCTTGCGTCCAAGAACTCTTTAAGCTCCGCTTGTCCTTCTGGCGCGAGCAGACGTTCCAAGCTAGCCTTTGGCGCTGCTTTCGATTGCCGTTCATGGAGAAGGCTAACCATCTTTTTACTGCAACGATTGATGTTGGCGCGCGATGATAGCCATTCACTGAAAGGAAGCGTCTCCCCCTTCTTGGTGATGACCTCTTCATCGCCTGTAGCTTGTAGCCGCTGGAGAAGACGCATCACCAGCGCAGGGTCATTGACAGCGTAGATACCAATGCTATCGCCAGTCTTGTAGGTGAAGCCAGATCCACGAAGATCTAACTCCATGTGCTGCGTTATCTTATGAGAATAGGGCTTGGTCAAGGGATAGCGCGTGACCAGCGTCGCCATAAAAGGGTTATTGCGGTTGTATTCGGGCGTCTCTTCGTGCGTCATGCCAAACAGAATAGCGAATTGGCCAATAGGAGAAAAGAGTGTGATTGAGTATGGTAAATATAAAGAGGGGATAGGAGCGATGGATACCGAGCAAAGGACAACGATACGTTACACCTTCCCGTTCGGCAAAGGGTTACGTCTGCCTCCTTTAGATAAAAGTGTCCTCGGGGGCAAAGGCAAGCAGCTAGCCGAAATGGCTGCCATCGGCCTACCCGTCCCTCCTGGTTTCATCATCACAACAGAAGCATGCCTCTACTACCTACACCATGACAAACAGCTGCCTAAAGAACTCACTGATGAGGTGCAAACGGCGATTAAGCTTCTTGAAGGGCAGATGCAGGCGGGTTTCGGCAATAAAGACAATCCTTTGCTCGTATCGGTACGCTCAGGAGCTGCTATCTCGATGCCTGGCATGATGGATACTGTGCTGAACCTAGGTCTTAACGACGAAACCGTCATTGGTTTTGCCAAGGTAATGAATAATGAGCATTTAGCCTACGACTGCTACCGCCGCTTTTTAAGTATGTACAGCTCCATTGTTCATGGCCTACCTCGCGAAGAGTTTTCGCAAGCCTTAGAGGCCGCAAAAGCAATAGCCGGCGTTCATGAAGATGTTGAGCTCGATGTCACAGCCCTCAAGGGACTATGCCATACCTACCAAGAGCTGTTTAAAAAGCATGTGGGCCATTCTTTCCCACAAAACACCCTCGAACAGCTGTTCGGTGCTATCAAAGCGGTCTTTTCCAGCTGGGATAGCGAGCGCTGCAGGCTCTACCGCCACATCCACCATATCCCTAATGACATGGGAACAGCCGTTACCGTCGAAGCTATGGTCTTTGGCAACCGCAACGATCAATCCGCTACCGGCGTTGGCTTTACCCGTGATCCAGCGACAGGCGAGCGGATGTTCTACGGCGAATTTCTCACTAACGCGCAAGGAGAAGATGTCGTCGCTGGGATCCGTACACCTCATCCCATCAACCTATACCAAAAGAAGATCACGGAATCATCGCTCACCAGCTTAGAGGAACTGATGCCTGACGTGTATCAGGAGTTAAAAGACACCGTCAATAAGCTAGAGCAACACTATCGCGATATGCAAGATATCGAGTTCACCATCGACGATGGTAAACTCTATATGCTACAGACGCGCACTGGTAAGCGTACTGGCCTAGCAGCCTCTCGTATGGCCATCGAGATGCTAGAAGAAGGGTTGATCGATGAGAAAACGGTACTCCGCAGAGTCTCGCCTGAACAGATCGAGCATATGCTGGCTCCAGTGTTTCATCACAGAGACAAGCAACGCGCTACTGCCATGATGGTCGCCAAAGGCCTCAATGCAGGCCCTGGCGCCGCTTCAGGGTGTTTAGCGCTCACTTCTGCCAAAGCCATCGCCTATCAAAGCGAAGGCACCGCCTGCATCCTCGTCCGCAAAGAGACAAATCCTGATGATTTTCCAGGTATGGTTGCAGCAGCAGGCATCCTCACCGCCCGTGGAGGTGCCACTAGCCACGCCGCTGTAGTAGCCAGAGGGATGGGTAAGCCCTGCGTCGTCGGCTGCAGCGCCCTGCATATTGATCTCCAACAAGGCACTGTCACCTGCGGCGATTATACTCTTAAGGAAGGTGATCCTATCTCCATCGATGGATCGACAGGAGAGGTCTTCTTCTGCAGCTTGACAACTAGCCCATCAGAAATCTTGCAAGTCCTTCTCACCAAAGAGGTAGAGCCGGAAAACAGCCGTCTTTACCACTATTACAGCACGGTCATGGCGTTAGCGGACAAGTACCGCAAGCTGAAGGTACGTACCAACGCCGACACCCCGCATGATAGCTCTGCAGCAAGAGCCTTCGGTGCCGAAGGTATCGGCCTTTGCCGTACAGAACATATGTTTATGGATCCTGAACGCCTCTTAGATGTGCGGCGCATGCTCTTCAGTACACACGAAGAAGAACGTAATGCCGCCACACAAAAGCTCCTACCACACCAAAAGGAAGACTTTAAGCGCATCTTCCGCAGCATGCATGGACTGCCTGTGACGATACGCCTTCTTGACCCTCCCCTTCACGAGTTTCTGCCCCATGATGACCATGAAATCCGCGAACTAGCGACTCGTCTTAGCATCCCTGAAAAGAAAATGATGGACATCGCCCATTCGCTCAAAGAACACAATCCCATGCTCGGCTACCGTGGATGCCGCTTGGGTGTCCTGAATCCCGCTTTAACTCTTATGCAAGCCAGAGCTATCTTCGAAGCAGCAGCTGAAGTGATGTTAGAAGGCGGCAAAATCTACCTCGAAGTGATGGTACCTCTAGTCTCTCTAGAACAAGAACTTTTACACCAAAAAATACTCATCGACCGCGTCGCTGCCGATATCGCCAAAGACTATGGTCTGTGCATCCTCTACAGCGTCGGAACCATGATAGAGTTACCCAGGGCTGCACTCTTAGCTGACCGCATTGCCGAACAGGCTGAATTCTTCAGCTTTGGCACGAATGACCTCACGCAGACAACTTTTGGTATGAGCCGTGATGACAGCGCACACTTCCTCCCCAGTTACCTGCAAGGTGTTCCAAACCCTTCTGACAGCCAAGAAAAGCTGCAGCTTATCCACGACGATCCCTTTCAAACATTAGACTGCGATGGCGTGGGGCAACTCATTCAACTCGCGATCGAACGCGGACGCAAGGTGCGTCCCAACGTCAAATGCGGCATCTGCGGTGAACATGGCGGCGACCCAAGCTCTATCGCTTTCTGCCATAAAGTGGGCATCGATTACGTTTCCTGTAGCCCCTATCGCATCCCCGTGGCTCGCCTAGCCGCCGCCAGAGCTGCCCTTGAATAAGCCTCTTTACCTTTTACTGTTGGTAAAACTGTGAGATTGCCAAGCCAGTGATCCAGATAAATAGCGTCGACAACAGCGCTGTGGTACATCGGTTAGCGCAATAGTTTTCCCCATCAACATTTGGTGGAAAGTCAATCTTAGCGCGATTAGCAACCCATAGCATAGCCAAGCCTTGCGCCGTCACACTGATGCTATGAGCGGCTGTCCAGGCGATCCAGCTGTTCTGGATAAGAGGAACACTGTTGAGACTGTAATTCAAGCACACTGCTATCGGTAGAGATAAGGCATACGATTTAAGGCCATGCCACTTAGGCAGATCCCACCTTCGCCCAACTCCTTCACTGATAGCAGCCGTTATTGCGTACTCACCAACTACTCTTGCGACTGTCATATTTAACGTATCCTTGGATGCCTATTGTTAGCGTCGTTCCAGCTCTTCCTGAACGGAAAGGCGCAGCTCATGCAGCTGTGCTTCAGCAACAGGTGAGGGGCTTTCCATCATCAGGTCTGACGCTTTCTGTGTTTTTGGGAACGCTACAACGTCTCTAATGTTCTCTGTATCAGAAAGGATCATATTTAGCCTGTCGAAGCCTAAAGCAATACCTAGATGCGGAGGAGTACCATAGCTTAGTGCTCGGACAAAGAAGCCGAACTTAGCTTCGATCTGTTCTGGAGTCAGTTTAAGGATTTCGAAGATCTTCTGCTGGAATTCGCTGTCGTGGATACGCTGTGATCCAGACGCCAACTCATAGCCGTTTAAGACTAGGTCATAGCTCAAAGAGCGCACCTTAAGGGGGTCGCTTTCCAATAGATGAAAGTCGTCAAAGTGAGGTGAGGTGAAGGGATGGTGCTCCGAAGCGATGCGCCCTTCTTCAGCGTCCCAAGCGAAAAGTGGGAACTCTGTACCCCACAGCAATTCGTAACGCCCTGGCTGGATTAGGTTGCGGTCGCGAGCAACTTTTCTCCTAAGATGGTCTAGAGCTTGGTTAGTACGCTCTTTTGTATCAGCAATGACAAAGACGAGGTCGTTAGGTTCGACACTCATGCGGGCGGAGATTTCTTTGAGTTGCTGCTCCGTAAAGAACTTAGCAATGCCGCCGTTGAGTTGGCCGTCGGTATGCTTCATGTAGGAAAGTCCCTTGACACCTAGTTGTCCGACAAAGGCAGTGTATTCGTCGATATTTTTGCGCGAGATGTCAGCACCGCCTTTGACACAGAAGCCTTTCACGCTGTTGCCAACTTTAACTTGTTCTTGAAAGACACCAAACGAGCTAGCTGCTGCGAGGTCATCTAACCGCACCAGCTCCATCCCAAAGCGTAGGTCAGGTTTATCAGTGCCATAGCGCTCAAGACATTCATGATGGGGGATACGTTTAAACGGTGTCGGGATATCGACACCGATGGTTTCTTTGAAGACATACTTCACCAAATCTTCAACAATGGTGAAAAGATCTTCGGTGGTGTTAAAGCTCATCTCCATGTCGATCTGATGAAATTCAGGCTGACGCTCGGCTCTGAGGTCCTCATCGCGGAAACAAGGGGCGATCTGGAAATAACGGTCCATCCCTCCCACCATCAGCAGCTGCTTGAAGAGCTGGGGTGATTGCGGTAGGGCATAAAAGCTGCCTGGGTAGACGCGTGAAGGAACGAGATAATCACGCGCTCCTTCGGGTGTCGATTTACCTAAAATAGGGGTGTTGACTTCAACGAACCCTTGGCTGTCCAAGTAGTTACGGACAGCCATCATGCTCTTGTGACGCACCACTAGCTTTTTAGCAATGTCGCCGCGGCGCATATCGAGGTAGCGGTAACGCAAACGTAACTCTTCGTTCACGTCGATGGTTTCATCACAGATGGAGAAGGGTGGTGTCTTAGCCTTAGACAGGACTGTCAGTTCCTTGACTTCAATCTCGATGTCACCCGTTGCAAGGTTGGGATTGGCCATACCTGTATGCCGTTCACAGACGATACCGGAAATGGTCACAACAAATTCAGAACGCAGGGAGGCAGCCAAGGCATGAGTTTCAGGGTCTTTAACAGGATCAAAGACAAGTTGAGTCAGCCCAAAACGGTCACGCAGGTCGATAAAGATCAGGCCACCATGGTCTCGAAAGCGATTGACCCAGCCAGACAGTCTAACAGTGCTTCCGATATCCTGTTTACGAAGTGAGCCGCAATCGTGTGTACGACGAAAGTTGACCATAATATTCCCTAAATTGGTTAAAAACGCCTTAATTTGCTTGTGTGGAAAAAAACTGCGGCAAGTCTTGCAAAGCAACGTGCTGCTTATTACCTGTCGCCATTTCTTTAAGTTCTACCTGACCTGATGATAACTCATTATCGCCTATCACTGCGACATATTGGGCTCTGATTTGGTCGGCATAAGCCATCACTTTACCTAGCTTCTTACCAGTAAAATCCATCTCAGCCGCCAAGCCTCTTCTCCGCAAGTCGCCTAAAATGCCAAAACATTGTCTAGCAGCCGTCTGGCCAAGGGGAATAAGGAAAAGCTGTGGACGAGGTGCTGACGGCATGGCAACCCCCTGCCGCAGCATGGTTTGGATGACACGCTCAATACCTGTGGCAAAGCCCGCACTGGGAAGATCAGGCCCCCCTAGTTGTTGTATCAAACCGTCAAAGCGTCCACCACCACCGATGCTATTTTGTGCCCCGAGGTCCGATGAGACGATCTCGAAGACGGTCTCGTTGTAGTAATCAAGGCCTCTGACAAGAGAGCTATTGACTTCGTAGGATATTCCTAAGCGATCGAGACACTCTTTTACACCCGCAAAAAACTCACGGCTAGCAGGGCTGAGAAAGTCTTGAATCGACGGGGCTCCTCGGCACAGTTCCTGATCTTGGGGATCTTTTGAATCTAAGATGCGCAAGGGATTAGCCTCAAAACGCACCTTGCTGTCATTAGAAAGCCGGTCCATATGTGGCCGCAGAAAATCACGCAAGGCATTGCGGTAGGCCTCGCGAGATGCCTGGTCGCCGATAGAATTGAGATAGACCTTTAAATTTTTCAAACCAAGCCGCTGATAGATGGTATAGGCTAGGTCGATGAGCTCCACATCCTGTTCAGGAGCAGAACAGCCGATCGCTTCAGCTCCAAACTGGTGGTGTTGTCGGTAGCGGCCAGCCTGAGGACGGTCATAGCGAAACATAGGCCCTATATAGAAGAGCTTATGGACCGGAGCCAACGTAGACATTTGAGCATTAATGTAAGCACGCATAACAGCTGCAGTGCCTTCAGGACGTAGCGACAACATGCGTCCACCACGGTCTTCAAACGTATACATTTCCTTCGATACGATGTCTGATGTCTCGCCTACACTACGCTGAAAGAGCTCCGTGCGTTCTAGAACAGGTGTGCGAATCTCCTGATAACCATATTGCTTCGCAGCAGCACGCATAACTTCTTCGACATATTGCCAAATGATGGAATTACGCCATGGCTCTCGCTCTTCGTTAGGGATAATGTCAAAAACACCAGGGGGAGATTGATACTTCATCACTAAATCATATGTACTTTATGGAATAGAAAGATTGTAATAGAGCAACGACTATACGTACAGCCCTAATTTCCTAATTTCTGACACGATGCTTTTGATTCATCAGGATGTCATATTCATGGAGATAGTAGTCGAGCTGTTCTTGGTCTTCGATGCCGGCACTGAGGAGAATGTGTTGAAGGCGGCTGCGGTTATGATGGTCAAAAGCGGCGTCAGGCAGAGGACTGCCAGCCCCTAATAGAAGCTGCTCTAAGCGATGGACGACCTGTACCTGCAGCTTATTACGCGAAGTGCGCAGTCTTTCATCATTTGGTAGGGGCTCACGGGATAAAGCTTGATTAGCAGCAGCAATAGCTGCTTCCAACGATTTGAAGTCGGTAGCGTGTTGTACTTGTAACAAGGCAGCACTGAACTCTACCCCATGATCGACTAGTTCACGTTCCCCTTCAGCCACTAAAGGTGCTGGTACGGGCTCTTGAGCCTCGAAAAACTCTGGGGGTAAAAAAGGCTCAATATCGGTTCCTTTTACCTCAACGACAAAGTCTTGATGGCTTAACGCATTATTTTCGAGCACTTCACTGCGGTAGACATCGACGATGGCTTGTCGAATGTCAACTTGTTCGCCAATATCTATGTCATTGAACTCGCGGATCATCTGCATTGCTGTCTCAAAGAAATGTTCTTTAGGCGATGCGATTTGCTCCTTCAACAAGCTGCTTAAGCGTTCTTTGTAGCCTTCCAAAGCCTGTTTACGTGTAGTAACAGCGGAGTAAAGAGCGCGTAATTGAGGTGACTGTTCACTGTTTTCGCCAATGAATTCGGCCTCGGTGGGAAACTCATCGTCGCTGACATCCAAGCGTTTGTTACCCAACAAATAAGTCGACAGAATACGACCACTGCCTTTTTCAAGCTGCAGTTCGGCAATCACAGGGGCTGGTTGGTCTACAAACCAACTCTTTAACAGACTTTCTATCTTGCGAGTAGTGCTTTCACTCAAATCACTGTACAGAATGGCATTAGGAAGCTTTCTGTAATCAACAATTTTATTGCGCAAATCCTGTGCTACATCGTCAGCGGCCTCTTCTTGCTGTTCTAAATATGCAGCAAGAGCATGCACCAGCGATGCGCTCATGCGGAAATAGCGAGGGGCATTGTAGAGATGATGTTCAGCTCCAGGTAGGAGTTTGCTCAGTCCTTTAGGAGGGAGGAACTCACGATGGCCAGTTTCATTCGCTAGTAAGGTGAGGCGAATCAGAGATGCTTCGCTGACGAGATGAGATACCTCGAGAGCATTAGCTCCATCCAACGGTTTGGTATTCGCTAGAAGACGGTTAAGAGCACGCAAATCAGTGGTCTTATGTAACTCCATGGTTCGTGAATCAAGTAAGATGGTCTCACGTGGCAAGAGCCACTGCCACAAACTAGGTTCCGGCTGAGCGATGAGCAAAAATTGTGAGAGGTCATTGTTAGTGTAGATGCGAAGCATGTAGGGGCTGTCGGTGAAGAGTCCTTGCTTGTCCAATGCGATCAAGGAAGGATAAGCAGGCGGTAAGACATGAGCGAGAGCTTCTTTAAGAAAATCGGGATCGCCCCAATTTTGATTTGGGGATTTGAGTTGATGCTGCTGAGCATAAGTTAGAGCGATGCCCATATCAGCCAGCCCTTGCGCTGCAATAAACTCCTCTTCATCACTTTTTTCGCTGAAGGTAAAGTAGAACCCTGAACCTACCGCCAACATGAGAGCGATCAAGACAAAGATAATGACAAGCAACGGCCTCCACAATGATTTATGACGGCTTTCTTGCACCCCAAAATGGTTCTTTGCGGCTAGAACAGTCCCGTCTAAATCGAGCAAGCGTTTGGATTTAGATGGATGCCTCTCTTTGAGAGAGCGAGTATTGCTAGCCTGTGGAGAATGCTCTAATGTGTGCCGTCCGACTTGCCCAGGAACATCCGTGACAGTACTATGTAAGGCGTTTGCATTAAATGCTGCGTGATCATGAGCGTGCGCTTGCAGTGCTTCTTCAGCTTCAAAGCTCTCCACCTCTCGAATAAGCGCTTCTAAGTCTTCATCCTCTTCCACAATTGGTTCATGTTTAAGCCTAGGAGGCGTCTTTAACATGGTGCGTTCAAGACTATCCGATAGCGATTGTAGAGGCCGCGGTGTGGGTCGCTGGCTTGGAGCAATAGTCTGACCTTCAAATAAAACCTCTAATTCTCCGATAGTAAGGCGATCGCCACTATTGAGCTTTTTCTTACCAAAAGGCCTTTCGTTAACAGCGACAAAAGGGTCATTGGCCAAATTCTGTGCAAAGAAGACGCCATCTTTGACAAAGATTTTGACGTGCTCGGGAAGCATAAAGCTTGTGTCAAAAGGCAAATCCCGTAAATCCGACGAGTGAGTCCCAAAAAGAACGGAATCTTGGCTAAACACCTTTTCGGTTTGCTTGGCGCCTATCTGCAGAGTTAATTTTATGGTCGTCTGCGTCACAATGCTTCTCAAGAGCCTTAATATTATTAGCCATTACTATATCATAATTAGCTAGAGAAAGGAAGCTAGATATCGCTATTTAACAAAATTGAAGACGGTAGAGCTTTTCGTAGATTCCTCCACGCTGAAGAAGCTGCTCATGAGTTCCTGTTTCTGCGATACAACCTTCATGAATCACAAGAATGCGTGTTGCATGCTGAACAGTGGAAAGGCGGTGAGCGATGACAATGGCCATCTTCTCTGCCAAGATGCGGTTCATCGCCTTTTGAATCTTCCTTTCACCTTCGGTGTCGATGTTAGCAGTGGCTTCATCGAGGATGTAAACACTTCCACCATGGGCAACGGCCCTAGCCAGGGTGATCAGTTGTGCTTCGCCCATCGACAAGCCCGAACCCGACCCAGAAATGCTTTGTTCTGATCTGAAGGATCCTTTGTGACCAATAGAACTGAAATCAACATATTCGATGGCGCGTTGAGCAGTCGCAACACTTACTCGAGGATTATCCATAGTAATGTTGTCAGCTAATGTAGCCGTGAATAGGGTGGGGTCTTGCATCACAGCGCTGAATTGCCTTCTCAGCTGTTGGAGGGAATAGCATCGAATATCACGACCATTGATGGTAATCGCCCCTTTGTGGATATCATAAAAGCGAAGCAATAGATTCATGAGTGTGGTTTTACCGGCTCCGGTCATCCCCACTATAGCCAAGGCTTCTCCACGCTTCATGCTGAAGCTGAGTCCGCGTAAGATCCAGTGATCCTGCGTATAGGCAAACCAAACATCCTCAAAAACGATACTTTCAATCTCTTCGAGGGCATCTCCTTTATCATACTGTTCGCGTTCGCGATCTAAGATATCAAAAATTCTGCCACCGGCAGCTATCGCTGCTTGCAATACACTATATCGTTCAGCCAAATCAGCGATCGGACGAAATACCATCAAGGTATACAAGCTAAAAGTAAAAAACATTCCCGCATCAAATTCCGCTCCTATCGGAGCAAACACAACTAAGCTGGCGAAAATGAGAATGAGTACAACATGGTGCAGAAACTGGATACCAGCCAAAAAGATAGCCAGGTTACGGGTACTTTCTAAACTTGCTGCGGCGTGATCTTCATTGATGCGTTCGAACTCTCTTGTTTCACGTTTACGGATACCAAAGACCCAGATGGTAGAGGCTCCCATTAGATGTTCTTGTATGAAGCTATTAAGGGCCGATATGATCGCGCGCAGCAGCTCAAAACAACGCCCCTGAATCCGTTGAAAACGCTGCGTCAACCAGTACAAAAAGGGTGCTATGGTCAATAAAACGATGGCTATTTTCCAATTGAGGTAGAGGGTTCCTAAGAAAATGCCAATGAGCAATAGTAAGTTACCCAAAATAGGAGCGGCGCTTTCAGAGTATAGCTGGTTAATTTGATCCACATCATGGATCGTGCGGCTCATCAACCTCCCTATCGATTGTTTATCGAAAAAGCTGATTGGCATACGTTGGATGGCATCGTAGGTCTGAGATCGCAATGTAAACAATGTCCTCTGTCCCACCCAGTTTCTCACAAGCACATTAACAGCGTCGAAGGCATACCCCATGATGAGTAGCGCTGCGAGGCCGACGCCCCAGGGAAGCGGATCGAAGGAAAGGGCTGTAGGGCCTAACACTTCTTCGGTTAAGCGACCAATGAGGATAGGAATTGCGGCTTCGATAGCTTTCACTGATGCCAGAAGAAACACAGACAGGATCACCCAAGCGCGATAGGGCGCCAAATAACTAAACAGTCGTTTCAATAGCTTGATGTTGATGCCATTGACGCTAACCCTTTCTCTATCGTAGTTGCTGTGATGGGGCGTTGTCTTCACGGCACGCTCTCCATCAGATGAAGCGACTGTAATTCCATAAGAGCCGCATAACGGCCTTGACGAGTCATGAGCTCTTCGTGCGTGCCATCTTCAACAACACTACCATTACTGATATAGAGAATGCGATCCATCTGTTGCAGAAGAGCAGTGCGGTGAGTGATCAATAAGATAGTCTTACCGGCATAACTTTCTCTTATGTGTTCGAAGATACGTCTCTCCGTTTCAGCATCGATAGCAGAAAAGATATCATCAAGGAGCAAAATGGATCGATCGACGAGAAGAGTTCTAGCAATGGCAATCCTCTGCTTCTGCCCTCCGGATAGCCTCACCCCACGTTCACCTACAATCGTATCGTATTGCATAGGGAAGGTCAGGATGGTGTCGTGGAGATCGGCTAGACGAGACATCTCTTCTACCTCTTCTATGGAAGGGTATTCCTGGCCGATGCCCACGTTCTCCGCAACAGTCTTAGAGAATAAGAAAGGCGCTTGTTCAACAACCCCTATGGAACGTCGGAGCGTCTCCAAAGAGTAATCATGGATGTCTTTGCCGCCAATAAACAAGGTACCACGAGGAACCTCATACTCACGGTTTAATAACCGAAATAGGGTCGTCTTCCCGCTTCCTACCGGACCTGTGATACCGACGAAAGAAGCCCCTTGAATCGTCAACGTAACATCCTGAAGTACAGGCATGGATGCCTGAGGATAATGAAAGGTGAGATGGCGAAAGGTGATATCAGCTCCAGCTACCACCTCTGCTATCTCTTTTGGCTCTTCTGTCACTTCCACAGGCTTTTGACAGAGCTTTAGTATGCGTGCATAAGCAGCGCTACCCCTTTGATAGATAGGAAGTACCCAACCCAACATGAGCACTGGTCCAAAGATATTGGATTGTATCCACATAAAAGAGACAAAGTCGGCACCACTAAGAATATTCCAACTATGAACCATGCTGTAGCCAACAAATAACACCAACGAGATAGTGACAACTCTTGTCAATAAAGTCAGAAAGGGAAAGAACAATCCCCTGACCGCTGCAAGCCAGATGTTGTCTCGATAATAACGCGATCCTAACTTGTTAAATTGACGAAGAGTTGCTTCTTCTACAGCATTACTCTTCACGACTCGAGCGGCGGCGAAGTGTTCTTGGCTAAAGGTGCTCATCTCTCCTAAAATGTCCTGGATCTCTTTAGAGCGACGATAAACCTTTTTAGAGGTTATGAGGACAAAAAGCGGCAGCATGATAATAGGTAAAGTGGATAACATCATCATCGGCGGCGAAATACTATACAACGCCATCAACGCGGGAACCACGAGCGTCATAAAGAAAATGGGGTACATCACACCGGGGCCTAAAACATCGCGATAGGCTGAGACATCGTTGGTTAAAACGCTCATCAGATCACCCACGCTGTGACGATCAAAAAAAGCGCGAGACTGTGCTTGAAGACGCGCAAAGAGCTGAGAGCGGAGTTCTTGCTCCACATCGCGACTAACAGAGACAAAAGCCAGACGCATCCTAAACATGAAGTACGCTGAGACCATGGCAATAACCATGAGAAACAGGACCCAAACACCCACTGAAGTAGAATAGATCCCTAAACTATCGGCCAGAAATCTGGGGACCCCTTCTCCCTCCATCGCTGTCTTCAGATTCGTACTGAGAACTGCTTGGCGAAGGAGGAGGGGAAGAAAGACCATCAGCCCATTAGAGATCCCTACCATCAGAGTCGCAACTGCTAACCGCCGCCGATAGCGCCAAGCAATCGCCAACAAGTTGGAATAGAGACCCGACTCCATCAAGATCTCTATCCACCTAAGATCCTTGATACAATGCGCGACACATCGTTGTAGGTGAGATAGACGAAGAAAACCACCAACAGGATAGCAAAGGGAATGACAAGCTTTTCCAGGGTCTTGATCTTGATCTGACGGCGAGTCACCAATTCAAAGAGCGAGAAGCAGATAGATCCACCATCGAGAACCGGTATTGGAAGCAAGTTCAGAATACCCAAATTAAGGCTTACAGCGCCCAGCCAAAACAGGCCTTCTTTAATACCGACAGACCAGTTTTCCTGAATCATCTGAACCAGCCCGACAGGCCCTGCAATAAATTTAGGGCTTAGCGTACCACTCACTAAAGCGGAGAGAGTACGCCAGATCTCATCTAACACATTATTAAATAGAGCTAAAGGAGAGGGGTTAAAGACAACCGTACGGTCGACAAAATAAGGAGGGCCAAGATGCAAGAGGCCTTGAGCTTGCTTAAGCGATTCTATCGCTTGGCTACGTCTTTCAGGATCTTCCATTTCATCGATATGCTTTTGCAACGTCCTGACCTCATTGGTATAGAGAGCCTGCAGCTCTGGAGACGTTGAGAAGGCACTGTGCACTTTTGGTGTCACTGGCTTCAGCCGATAGAAGTTGCCAGACATTTCAGGGCTATTAGATACACCTACCCCATCAATGACTGTTTCAAGCTGGTTCCATTTGACATCGCGGAAGTAATCTTGGTTTGCCTGTGTCCACAGCATGTTGTGAATCTCTTCCGTACCGTCACGCATCACGATCATCACAACCCTAGGCTCTTGCACCTGTAATAAAATATCATGTGCAGTCGTCACAGGAATCCCATTGACCGCAATGATCTTATCACCGACCTTGAGCGACTCTTCAGCCGAAGAGTATAGTACGGCCGGAAAAGCTGCTTTCTGATGCTCTGGATCGATGAAAGTTAGCGTCTCTTCGACAATGCCATCGTGTGTGATGTTATAGGGGATTAGCGTCAGTTTGGCAGTTTTGACACCCTGTAAGCCTGCCTCATGCTGCCAATCCACAATCTCTTCTCGTACAGCCGGGGAAAGGCGCAGCTCGGCAAACTGTGTCCTTGGAATCCTTCTTAAGAAGGTCTTACCCCCACGCTGAACAGTCACTAATGCCCTAGATTCATTGAGAAGGTAAGACAACTGCCCTTGGGAGAAGATCAATTCACCATTAGCCCAGATCAGGCGGTCATTAGGACGAATACCGCTTTCGGTTAGCGGAGAGTAGGTAGCCATCAGATGGACAAGCTCGTCCACCTTGCCCGCTTCATACTTTTGTGGTTCGTAAATCAAGAAGCTAGCAGGCTCCAATATTCCCGCTGTTTTAAGTCCTTTGTCACCGAATCTGGGATTAGTATAAACAGGCGCAGATACGTCAAAAGGGGCGTGAGTCCCTTGAAGATAGTCAAAGTGCTCCCCACGTACCCTAAGCTGTCCACGAGCCACTAGTGGCTCGTACAAGTGATCCTTGGCGTTCGTAAAGAGATGATCCCCATAAGCACTGATTTGATCGCCAGGACGCACTCCCATCTGGTAGAGCTCTGATTTGGGATCTACCCAACCAACCTTATTGGAAAACTCAGCATAGCTTTTGTCCCGCCCTCCCATTAACCAGAGAACTCCAAAGACAGCAAGTGCCAACAGAAGGTTCGCTAATGGACCCGCTAAGGAAACTTTGATGCGATCGATGGGTGGCTTGCCGAAAAAACCATCTGCTACCGTGTAAGGATCCACACTCTCATCATCGTCAGCTCCCTTCATCTTGACGTAACCGCCAAAAGGAATCCAATTGAGCCGCCATTCAACACCATCGTGCATCCATTTATAAACAGGGCGTCCAAAGCCTATGCCAAAAGCTTCCACGCGGATCCCCACATGGCGTGCCATGTAATAATGGCCGAGCTCGTGAACGAAGATCAAGAAGCCCAAAGCGGCTAAGGCGGCTAATAAATAAAGAAGGCTTTCTAACATGGTGTACCATTACGACTTTAGGGGTTGTGCTATGCGCTACTTGCTTCTTGGCGTGCTTGTCGGTCTACCGCCAAAACAACGTCAAGGCTGTTGGCAGGCTGTACGGCGTGGCGAGACATCAGATCGGCCAGCTTAGTGCCTATCGCTTTCCAGCTGAGCTCGCCCTGGATAAAGCGGCTGACCAATACTTCATTTGCGGCATTCATATAGCCAGGTAATGAACCGCCAATGGTACCTGCTTGATATGCCAGGGCCAGGCAACGGAATGTCTCATCATCCGGTTTGTAAAACTCTATCTTACTGTTCTTCACAAAGTCAAAAGGAGGATGCAAACCTTCCCGGCGCTCTGGATAGGTTAAGGCATACTGAATAGGTACCAACATCTCAGGTACGCCCATCTGCGCTAAGATGGAACCATCGACAAACTCAACCATGCTGTGGATGATCTGCTGCGGTTGGATCACCACTTCAATCTTATCCCAAGGCATATCGAAGAGCCAATGCGCTTCCAGCACTTCCAAGCCTTTATTCATCAAAGTAGAGCTATCAACCGTAACCTTAGGGCCCATAGCAAAATTAGGATGACGCATCGCACAAGAAACCGTCGCCTTATCCAACTGCTCCGGCGTCCAAAGACGAAATGGCCCGCCAGATGAAGTTAAAATCAGGCGTCTTACCGCCGACCGCTTCTCCCCATTCAAACACTGGAAGATAGCGCTGTGCTCGCTGTCAACAGGAAGGATGTTAACGCCCCTTTCACGAGCCCTAGCCATCACCAAAGCACCTGCAGACACAAGCACTTCTTTGTTTGCGAGAGCAATATCTTTGCCAGCTTCAATAGCCGCTAACGTCGACTCAATCCCACTCGTGCCTGTGATAGCAGCCAAAATCATTTGAACGTCATCCAAGCAAGCTGCTTCACAGAGGCCTGCAGCCCCTGATAATATGGTACAACAAGGTAAGCGCTTGCGCAATTCACACGCCCGTTCCTCATCATAAACAGCGATGACCTTAGGACGAAATTCTACCGCCTGCTCCTCGAGGCGATCTATGTTCGACCTAGCCGCTAACACTGTGATCTGAAAAGAACTGCCAAGGTGACGCACCACCTTCAATGCACTCTCTCCAATCGATCCTGTACTGCCCAAAATGGCCAGACGTTTCACACTCTTTTCCTCATCTCTACAAGAATGAAAGCATTATAACACCATAGGAGGGAAAGTCAATAAAGCCAAGCCTTGTTCGGCAATATCTCAATTCGTGCCCGAATATTTCTGAGGGCTTGGGCAAAAATTGAAACACAAAGACACGAAGGGGAGAGGTTAGAAACTACCCCACAAACATGTATGCTTGACGGAACAGGTAGCTTATCAAAAAGTCGTGGCATGTGATGACCTAGCGAGCTGAGACAGTCTGGACGTTTTGAGAAGTTACCGGAACAGGCACATACGCAATACATTAATATTGACATTTTATAAACAAACAAATATACTCCCATTTTTACTAATTATAAGGTGATTTCGTGTCTTTTATCATTAGAGAACTTAATACCGATCGTCAAATGGTAGCTTACTGTGCTAACATCATTGCTACTGAAGTTGATAAACCAGGGATAGCTGCCCACTTAAAGGCTTGTACTTTAGCCGCAGCACTGCCGCTTGTCGCTGTTGCCGACGCCTTTGCTTGCCTGACCAAACTGACTCTTTGCCTCCCTGTGGTGCCAATTAAATTGGTCGGAAGGCTCTTGGGATTGTGCTCCTCCAGCAACAACTTCACCGTCACCGCCCAAGCGTGGCGCGTGATCAAAGTGTTGGTTCTTCTCACCTTCGTCACACTAGCTACAACATCTATCCCCTTTGTGCTCATCTTCCCTCGATTAGCAGTCTTGGAGTGCGATTTCCTCCGCCTTCGTCCCTCTACTCCAAATCCTCATACATCTACTCCTACACGACCTATTGAACCACACGATCCTAACCGGGCCCTAACACACCGGAACGCTAGAATCGTCACATCGCTTACTCCTCCTACATCACCGCAACGCAATGTAGAATTGCCTCTGTTAGATAGCCTAAAAGCCGATGTGCAAGATTTTTATCGCAACTATCGCCAAGAATGTCAGACAGCTAAACGCCTCATCATCTTGTATTCCCTGTACAAGGCTTGGTGTTACCGCAACGAAATCATTGCTCCCATTACCCATGTGGGAGGTCTTGGTTACGACTTCGCAGTTAATGCGGCTAATCACACAGGTCTATCCCAAGTGCTGGCGTCGCTCTATCAAGAAAGCCAATAGCCTTACATCCTAATCGCATTTTATGATGATTCAGTAGTTGACAAATTCCGCTGATGTTTGCATTATTGAGGCTTGATTTCCCCTGGATCTTTAAGAAAAATTTTTTTGACTGACAAAAATTTTCTTTCTTTAGATTGACAGGATTGAACCGTTACCGTACACAGGAGTTTGAAATATAAACTCCACTTGGAGGTCGACATGAGCACCACGTTAACTACTATTCTTCGCGAATGTAATACCGATCGCAATTTCGTAAACTCTTTGGTAAACCAAGTAGCCGATCTTACCGAAAGAGATGGATTGTCCGCTCGTTGCCAAGCCACTGCTTTAGCCGCTGTAGTACCACTAGCCGCTTTGGCCGAAGCAATTGAACTGACAGGGAAGCTGGTCGTTTGTACACCTGTCGCGGTAATCCACTTAGGCAAAAGCCTGCTCGGTCTTGATATTGAAGGCGAACAAGTCTCACTCCTAGCTCAAGCTTGGCGTGTCGTCAAAGTTCTAGCCTTGTTGAGCGTCGCGGCCTGTGGATTGATCACTATCCCATTGGCCTTTGTCGCACCTCATCTCATTGTAAAAGAATGCAATTTCCTTGGGCTCTTCTCTAAACCGGCTTCGCTGCCAGTTCAGATTGCTGATATAACAGAAACTGTTTTGTTCCCACCAGCCTCTACTAAAGAAGAAACAACGGCACCTGCTTCTCTGTCTGGGCGGATTTCTGATGCTCTCGATAAACACTCCTGGAGTATTGCAGGGCTGCTAGCAACCGTTGGTGCCTTGGTCGTGGGTACCTATCTGTATGTGCGAGAAAACGCGCCTAATCCAAAGCGAGATGATATC